>NZ_JBEYLC010000057.1:0-36069 GCF_040635885.1 Nocardiopsis sp. NPDC006832
GTGCTGCGCCAACTGGATCTTCGGCATCGCGGGGATCACCTTCGCGGTCCGAGCGGCGCACGCCCGGGACCGGGGCCGTCCGGACCAGGCCGAGGTCCTGACCCGCTACTCCTGGTACTGCCTGGGCGCCGCGGCGGTGATGTTCTTCGTGATGGCGGTGTTGACGTTCGTCATGTTCACGCAGGCGGGCGACTGGATCCAGGGCATCGTCGATGTGACGCAGTACTGACCGCCGGTTGGCGGAACCGAGAGCCTGCGTTCCGCGTCCGAACCGATGAGGGCGGGTATGCGAGCAAGGGACCGGACCCGACATTTCCGCCTTTGGACCAGGGAGGCACGGTAGGCCTTGCGCAGCGACCGGAGCGATCCTCGCGCCTTCTGGGAACGAGGACAGGGCACCACGTCCCACGTGGCGGCCACACGCCGACGCCCCATGCGTCCCGTGGGCGCCGCGCCCACGGGGACCTCACCCTCACCGACGACGCCTCCCGCCACCGGCTCGCCGAACGTCTCGGAGCCACTATCGGCCCCGGCGGCCCCGGGCCCTTCCGGCCCCCCTGCCAGGGTCGGCGGAGCCGTCGCCGCGCTGGTCGTCGCCGGGCTCACACTGATCGTCCCGGCGCTCGGTCTCTCACTCGGGTTGTGGTTCTTCGTGCTCGTCGCCAACGTCCCGGGCATCGTGCTCGGGATCATGGCCCTGCGCAAGATCCCCGACGCGGTCCAGGTGGAGAGGTACATCCGCTACACCTGGGCCTGTAACTTCGCTTACGTGGCGCTGTCCGTGGTCTTCGTGGTCCCCGTGATCGTCTTCGCGGCCCTGGCCATGCTTCTCGGATTCTGACCGCCCCTTCCCCCGGCTCCCGGCATGGAGCCCGAACCCCTAAGGCACGGCATGTACGACGACAGGAACCAGGGCCCGCCGGAAGGCGACAACACGGGTGGTTACTCCGCTTCCGATCCGTACGGCGGTCCAGGGTACGGACCGGGTTACGGGCCGCCCCCGCCCGGCCCGTACCAGGCCCCTTACCAGGACCCCTACATGGCGCAGCAGCCCGCCTATCCGCCCCCGCCGCCGCAGGCGTACCCGGCCTACCCGATGTACCCGGTGCCGTTGGCGAAGGGCGGCGCGATCGGCGCGCTGGTCACGTCGATCCTCCTGGTGATCTCCTGCTACGGGATCTTCGCCGCGATCGGACTCATCTTCTCGATCATGGCGGTCAGTGAGACGGTCGACCAGGAGAGGGTCTCCCGTTTCACCCGCTACGCCTGGATCGCCAACGGCGTGGTCATAGGTCTCCTGGTGCTGTTCTTCGGGTTCATCATCACCGTGATCGCCATCGATGCCTGACGGGCATGTTCGGGCGGTCTCCGGTGTTGCACCGTAGGCCACCCCTCTCACCGCGCTTCGGAAGGTCCCTGCGTGTCCTGTTTGATCGTCCAGTCCGACAAGACCCTCCTCCTCGAAATCGACCACGAACAGGCCGGCGAGTGCCGCCGGACCATCGCCCCGTTCGCGGAGCTGGAGCGTGCGCCCGAGCACGTGCACACCTACCGGATCACCCCGCTGGCCCTGTGGAACGCGCGGGCCGCCGGGCACGACGCCGAGCAGGTCGTGGACGCCCTCATCCGATTCTCCAAGTTCCCGGTGCCGCATTCGCTGCTCGTGGACATCGCCGAGACGATGGGGCGGTACGGGCGTCTGAAGCTGGTCGGAGACCCTCGGAACGGTCTGGTCCTGGAGTCCTCCGATCGCGCGGTCCTGGAGGAGGTCGTCCGGGCCAAGAAGCTCAAGGGGATGCTGGGCGAACGACTGAGCGAGGACTCCGTCTCGGTGCACCCGAGCGAGCGCGGCAACCTCAAGCAGGCGCTGCTGAAGATCGGTTGGCCCGCCGAGGACCTGGCCGGATACGTCGACGGTGAGAAGCACCCGATCGACCTGGCCGACGGCGACTGGGACCTGCGCGGCTACCAGCGGGAGGCCGCCGAGAGCTTCCACGCCGGCGGATCCGGTGTGGTGGTGCTGCCATGCGGAGCGGGCAAGACGATCGTGGGCGCGGCGGCCATGGCGATGACCGGCAAGACCACGCTCATCCTGGTGACGAACACGGTCTCGGTGCACCAGTGGAAGGCGGAGCTGCTGCGCCGCACCTCCCTCACCGAGGACGAGATCGGCGAGTACTCGGGCACCAAGAAGGAGATCCGCCCGGTCACCATCGCCACCTACCAGGTGATGGCCTCGCGCAAGAAGGGCGTGTACACGCACCTGGAGCTGTTCGACGCTCGCGACTGGGGCCTGGTCGTCTACGACGAGGTGCACCTGTTGCCCGCGCCGATCTTCCGGATGACCGCCGACCTGCAGGCCCGGCGGCGCCTCGGACTGACCGCGACCCTGGTCCGTGAGGACGGCCGCGAGGGTGACGTGTTCTCCCTGATCGGCCCCAAGCGCTACGACGCCCCATGGAAGGACATGGAGAACCAGGGGTGGATCGCCCCGGCGGACTGCGTGGAGGTCCGGGTGGACCTGACCGAGTCCGAGCGGCTGGCGTACGCGACCGCCGAACCGGAGGACCGGTACCGGTTCTGCGCCTCCACGGAGTCCAAGACGTCGGTCGTGCGCGAGATCGTGGATCGCCACCCCGAGGACCAGGTGTTGGTGATCGGCTCCTACATCGACCAGTTGGACGAACTCGGGGAGCGGTTGGGCGCCCCGGTGATCAAGGGCGAGACCCGCAACAAGGAACGCGAGCGGCTGTACGACGCGTTCCGCTCCGGTGAGCTGCGCACCCTGGTGGTGTCCAAGGTCGCGAACTTCTCGATCGACCTGCCCGAGGCGGGTGTGGCGGTACAGGTGTCGGGTTCCTTCGGTTCCCGGCAGGAGGAGGCCCAGCGGCTGGGCCGGGTCCTGCGCCCCAAGACGGACGGCCGGACCGCCCGCTTCTACGCGGTGGTCGCCCGCGACACCCTGGATCAGGACTACGCCGCCCACCGGCAGCGGTTCCTGGCCGAGCAAGGGTACGCCTACCGGATCGCCGACGCCGGTGACCTGCTCGCCGGCGAGGAGATCTGATCACGCCACCGGCGAGGCGGAAGGCGCAGGACTACAGGGAGGGCAGGCCGCCCATCACGTAGGTTCCCGCGGCGATCCCCCAGGCCACGAGGGAGTAGCTGAGGGTTCGGGTGCGCAGCAGTCGGTCCCCGCGCACGGAGGGCGCCGTGAAGGCGGCCACCAGCAGGGCCAGGCCGAGCAGCGCGGGGATCACCGAGGCCAGCGCGAAGAGCTGGGACTGGGCGGCGCACGCGGAGTAGCCGGCACTGCCGGGATCACCACAGAACACGTCGTCCCCCGATCGGATCGTTCAAGCGAGCGTATTCCTTCGACCGTACCGTTTCGGCGATGTCGGATCGCCGCCGACTCCGACCGGATCCCGCCCCCATCAGGCGATGCGCGTGGAACCCGGGTCTCCGGTGACCTGGACCACCCCCAGGGGTTTACACGGAAGGTTCTCGTGTCCAATCATGAGTGCGACCCCACCCCCCACGGAGGTATGCGACATGGCCACGACGATCCCCGACAGACCCCGGCGCGACGGCTTCCACTCACTGCGCGGCGGCGGCCTGAACTGGGACTCGCTTCCCCTCAAGCTGTTCGTCAAGGGCAACGCGAAGTTCTGGAACCCGACCGACATCGACCTGGAACAGGACGCCGAGGACTGGAAGAGGCTCGACGACGAGGCCAGGACCCGGATCCTACGGCTGTGCTCGCTCTTCGTCGCCGGAGAGGAGGCCGTCACCGAGGACATCCAGCCGTTCCTGCGCGCCATGGCCGCGGAGGGCCGTCTGGGCGACGAGATGTACCTGACCCAGTTCGCGTTCGAGGAGGCCAAGCACGTCCAGGCCTTCCGCCTGTGGTTGGACGCGCTCGGGGTCCACGACGACCTGCACGGGTTCGTCGACAAGAACCCCGGCTACCGGGCGCTGTTCTACGAGGAACTCCCCCGGTCCCTGGAGGCGCTCCTGGACGACCCGAGCCCGCGCAACCAGGTGCGCGCCTCGGTCACCTACAACCACATCATCGAGGGTTCCCTCGCGCTGACCGGCTACTACGCCTGGAACCACGTGTGCACCGTGCGCGGGATCTTCCCGGGGATGCGGCGGATCATCCGCCGGATCGGCGACGACGAGCGCCGCCACATGGCTTGGGGAACCTTCACCTGTCGGCGCCACGTGGCCGCCGACGACCGCAATTGGGACGTGGTGAGCGAACGCCTCGAAGAACTGTTGCCCCACGTGCTGGGCACCGTCGAACGGGGCGACACCCCCTCCGACGATCCTGAGACGCAGCGGTACGAGCTGCCTCCCGGCAAACTGCTCGACTACGCCGCCGACCGGGCGACCCGACGATTGGGCGCCATCGAGTCCGCCCGGGGGATCCCGGTGGCCCGAATCGACCTGGACGCCTCCCCCGAAGCCCTGGAGGAACGCTTCGGCGAGGAGGACCGCGCCGCCATGGCCGCCCTGGAGGGGTGAACGGCCTGGGCCGCGCGGGGCGGGTGGGCCCGAGGCCGGGCCCGCCGGGTCACTTGCCCTCCTTCAGGACCAGGTCGATGACGATGGCGGCGGCCACCACCAGCGTGCCCAGGGGCTGGGGCAGCGACGGGTAGCGCTGGTGCAGCGCGTAGCTGTCGGCCGAGGTGAACATCTCCCCCAGGTCGGGCATACGACGGTCCACACGGGCGATCTCGTGGTCGGCGTGGTCCTTGAGCCGGAAGTCCATACCGATGAAGTCGCCCTCGATACCGCCGACCACCCGCTTCCAGGGGTCCATCAGGGTGAACTTGGAGCCGAAGAACTTCAGGTCCTGTTCGATGGTCCCCACCGGCCGGCCGTCCGGCAGGTTCACGCTGGTGGAGGCGGTCATCCAGGACCAGTGCTTCTGGATGACGAGCCCGGTCCGTCCGTACATGTCGTTGACGTGCACGCGCCGTTCGAACCCACCGGTGTCGCGGGACAGGGCCCGGAGCACCTGCATGCCGCCGTCGGCTCCCTGTTCGCGCACCTGCGCGATGGGGCGGCCGTAGGCGTCGTACACCTCGTAGTCGGAGACGTCGACCATGAAGCGCTTGGGCTGGCGTACCACCAGGGGGTTCGCGTTGAAGATGTCCATGGGCAGGGATCCTAGACGTCGTCCTCGACGCGCCAGAGTTCGCGTCGGCCCCTTTCGGCCTCCAACGCGATCCGGCCGAACGGCTCTCGGTACCACTCTCCGCCGTCCTGGTGGTCGGCGTAGAGCACCTCGCCCTCGCGGGACATCACGTACATCGAGTCGACCAGACGGTGGGTCTCCAGGAACTCGATGCTGTTGGGAACACCAAGGTAGAAGCGGTCATGGTGGATCTTCGGCAACCATCGGCCGAAACCCTGGTCGCGGGTGGCACGGGCGTGCCGGTCCACGATCGCGAAACCGCTGTTGGAGGAATGGGTGGCCACGAACGCCACCTCGACCCGGTAACCGGCCTCCTTGAAGCCCGAGACCCAGGAGGCGGCCCAGTCGGCGCGACCCAAGGGGTGGCTGCACACGACGTCGTAGCGTCCGCGTCGAACGTGTTCCATGGCCCGCCGGTGCAGGGCACCGACCTGCTTGGACACGGAGTTGGAGGCGAACTTGTCGTCGGCGCTCATGGCCCATTCGTAGTCGGGCGACAGGCGCAGCAGGTCGTCCCCGTCGTAGCCGACCGTGCCCTCCGGCAGGACCGGCAGGAGCAGGCGTTGGAGGGTGGACTTGCCCGAGCCCGGCTGGCCGCCGAACAGCAGCAGTCGCGGGTGCTCGCGCGGGGTCCCGGTAAGCCGATCCCGCAGGGCCAGGTCGAACAGGGAATCCAGCGTTTCCTCGGACAGCTCACGCAGGTCGTCCGGGGTGGAACCGGCGGGCGCTCGCACCGGTGCGCCGCGCAGCTCGGCGATGGCACCGGGCAGGACGGCACAGGCCCGGTCGACCTCCTCCGACGTCAGGAACGGCAGGCGTGCTTCCTCCGCCAGGAGAAGGGCGGCGCGTTCGACCAGTCCCGGGTCGTCCTCCCCCCGGGCCAGGCAGGCGCCGATGGCCGCGCTGTAGAGGTTGTAGGCGCGTTCGACGGCCTGACGTCGCTCGGCGGACTGGGGTGGGACGCCGCCGCTGGAGCTCTCCGAGAGCAGTGGAGCGACCCGCGTCAGGGGAGTCCCACCGACGGGGTCGGGGCCGAGGCCGGGTTCGGTTCCAGTGCTGGAGGGGGTCATGTACGTCCGATCTCTGCCGTGGCACGCCTCCGTGGGACGCGCGAGTGGGCTACCGCCGGCACCCCGGATTTTAGTGCTTCGCGTCACCTCGGGTCGGCGAACGGCCCGGTTCCCGTCCGGCCTAAAGTGGCCACATGTCTTCGACCTCCTTCACCGCCGAAGCGCCCGTCGTCATCGAGGCGCTCTCTTGGGTCCACGTACGTGACGGACGCCTGTTGTGCGTTCGCCCGGAGGACCGGGACCGGCTGTACCTGCCCGGCGGCAAGCGCGATCCGGGTGAGACGGATGAGCAGGCCGTGGCGCGCGAGGCGTTGGAGGAGGTCGGCGCGGTGTTGCGCCCCGGCACGTTCCAACGCGTGGCGGTGATCGACCAGGAGGCGCACGGTCAGGCACCGGGGACCCGCGTGGAACTGGTGTGCTACACCGCCGAGCACGACGGGGAGCTCGTCGCCGACAACGAGATCACCGAGCTGGAGTGGATCGGCCACGCCGAACGTGAGCGGTGCGCCCCCGCCGTCCGCGACCTGGTGGGACTGCTCCACGCCCGCGGCCTGGTCACCTGACCGTTTCCGCCACGGGGTCGGGGGCCCTCCCCGACCAGGAACCGGTGTCGCGCAGCAGCAGCATCGCGACGGTCACCCCGAGCACGAACGGGAGCAGGAAGACGGTCCCCATGACCGTGTCCAGGCCCCGCACCTCGAACAGTTCCCAGCTCAACAGGGCCTGGGCCGCGATCTGGAAGGCCAGGTGGAATCCCACACAGGCCCAGACGTTCGCGGCGACCACCCGGATGCAGCCGAGCACCAGGCCCATGCCCAGGAACAGCGGCAGACGTTCGGCCAACACCTCCCAGCCACCGCCGAGCACCCACAGACCCGTGCCGAACAGGGTGAACAGCGCCGCCTGGGCCACCACCGCGAGCCAGGCGGGCATCGCGGTCTCCAGGTTGCGGAACAGGTATCCCCGGAAGATCAGTTCCTCCGGCAGGGCCTCGTAGAGCAGCACCAGGACCGTCAGTACGGCCAGGGAGAACACGATCTCGCCGGCGGGGGCGCTGGGGCTGATCGAAGCACCCAGGGCGAGGGCGACCCCCAGCCCCACCGACGCGGGCAGCAGCCAGGAGAGCGCGCCCACGAGCAACGGCCGCCAGGCCTCACGGACCCCGGTCAGACCCAGACCGCTCCACGGGCGTCGGTCCAGGAAACGGCGGGCCGCCCAGACCATGGGCAGCGCCAGGACGGTGACGAACAAGGCGTTCATCCAGTGGGCGAGGTTGCCGCCACCGCCGGGTCGCAAGGGCAGTAGCTCGTTGAGCGCCGAGAGCGAGTACCAGATCAGCACGGACCCCGCCATGACGGCGAGGATCCGCAGGGGGAGGTTCGGGCGAGGGATGTCGTCGACACGGACTTCCTGGGGGCTGGTTTCGTCCATGTCCGCATCCTTCCCCTCCCACCGCGGCCGGCGACATCCGGAATCACCCGGAAACCTCCCTGACCCCGCCGGCGTGACGCATTCCCTGGTCCACACGTACCGAAGGGACCAGGTGTACCATTGGTTCCATGAGCGAAATGCAGGTGGAGACCATCCGTCAAGTACGCGATCACATCGCCGACGTCGTTGACCGAGCGGATCGCGAAGACTCGCCGACAGTGATCACCAGACGCGGAAGAGAGGTGGCAGCGGTTGTACCCATCGACCTCCTGCGTCGATACCAGCAATTCGAAGAGCAGGAAATCATGCGCATGGTCCGGGAACGTATGAGCAATCCTGCGCAGGGGATCCCGATGGAAGAAGTCATGGCGGAGATCTTGGACGGTCCCGAGTGAACTATCGGACGATCTTTCGCCCGGAAGCCCGTTCAGAACTTCGCAAACTTCCGCGCAATATAGCCATGGCGGTATTCCGTAAGCTCACTGAACTAGAGCACGACCCCCTGGGTTACGGAACCACGGCATTGGTCGGAAACCCGGAGGTGCGGCGTCTCAGGGTGGGCGACTATCGAGTCGTCTACACGGTGGAAGACGAAGAACTCGTCGTCTGGGTGGTGCACGTCGGGCACCGGTCCACGGTGTACGACTGATCTAGCGCGGGCCACTCATCCTGGACGCGAAAAATCGGTGGCCGCCTTCGGTTCCCCTGGTTAGAGTCCTTGAACGTGCGCCACTTGCCTCAGCCCCCGGGCACCCCCGACCACCGCTCGGCCGACCACTACCTGCTCTGGCTGGCCCGGCGGGAGTGGGGTTCCCTGCTGTGGTCCTCGTCGATCGCCTCGGTCTACGTCCTGGGCACGATCCTGGTTTCCTACCTGCTCGGTGCCGCCCTGGACTCGGACCTGGCCGCCGGTGACCTCGGTTCCCTGCTGTACTGGTTCACCCTCATCGCGCTGTGCTCCCTGGTGACAGCCGCCTTGGTCGCCCCCCTGTTCGAACGGGCCGCCTGCTTCAACTGGTACGCCTCCGCCTACCGCACGGTGCAGTCGGTCACCCGCCACTCCTCCCGACTCGGCCCGACCCTCACCCGCCGTCTTCCCACCGGCGAGGTCGTGGCGGTCGGCACCGACGACATCGATCACATCGGCGGCTTCTTCGAACGCTCCAACCTGATGGTCTCCTCCGTGGTCTCGGTGCTGATGGTCGGTTTCCTGATGTTGACCTCGCACGTCACCTTCGGGCTGATCTCGCTGATCGCGGTACCGGTGATCGTCGTCGGCATGAGCCCGCTGCTACGGCCGCTCAACCGTCGTACGCGCACCCACCGGGATCGGCAGGCCGACCTGACCACCAGGGCCACCGACCTGGTCGCCGGACTACGGGTCCTGCGCGGAGTGGGCGGCGAACGTTCGGTGGGCGAACGCTACCGGGCCGAGTCCCAGCGGGTGCGCGCCGCCGGGGTCCGTGTCGGATGGATGGACGCGGCCCTGGAGGCCGTCCGCACCCTCTATCCGGGGCTGCTGTTGGTGGGGATCGTCTGGTACGGCGCGCGACTGGCGTTGGTCGGCGAGATCACCGTGGGACAACTCGTCGCCTTCTACGGATACACCGGTGCCCTGGCCACGGCCGTGCGCTTCTTCATGCGCTTCTTCTCCGACCTGGTGACCGCCCGGGTGGCGGCCTCGCGGGTGGTCCGGGTCCTGAGCCTGGACCACGACCTGCCCGATCCCCGGACCCCCGCGCCGTTCCCCGACGGCCCCTGCGACCTGTACGACCCCGACAGTGGGGTACGGCTCGTCCACGGACGTGTCACCGGGGTCGTCTGCGCCGACCACTCCGACACGGCCACCCTCGTCGAACGGTTGGGGCGCTACCGCGACGACGGCGAGGGAGCCGTCTTGGTCGGCGATCGTTCCGTCCGGCTGCGCGACCTCCCACTGCGGGAGGTACGCCATCGCGTCCTGGTCGCCGGCAACGACGCCCACCTGTTCTCCGGCCGGTTGCGCGACGAACTCGACCCCCGAGGTGCCCGCACCGACGAGGAACTGACCGCGATGATCCGGGCCGCCGCGGCCGAGGACGTGCTCGCCCAGTCCCCGAGGGGCTTCGACGCGAAGCTCACCGAACGCGGCCGTGAGTACTCCGGCGGCCAACAGCAACGGCTTCGGCTCACCCGCGCCCTGCTCATGGACCCCGAGGTGTTGTTGCTGGTCGAACCCACCTCCGCGGTCGACGCCCATTCCCAGGCGGCCATCGCCGAACGTCTCGTCGAGGCCCGCCTCGGTCGCACCACCGGGGTGGTCACCACCAACCCGCTGCTGCTCGACCGCACCGACCACGTCCAGTTCGTCGAGGCCGGCCGCGTGGTGGCCGAGGGGTCCCACCGGGACCTTCTCCACCTGGACGCCTACGCCGCGACCGTCCTGCGCGCGACGGGGGAGACGACGGAGGAGAAGGTATGACCCGCATCGACGAACCCCCGTCCTCACCCGGGCCGATGTTCGATGGGCCGCCCACCGCGCCGATCGAACCGACGGCGCTGCCCGTCGCACCCGTTTCGGCGGTATGGGTGCGGTTGCGCCGAGCCGGCCGCGAACACGGCCCGCTGCTGTTCCTCGTGGTGGTTCTGTACGCCCTGGCCACCGCTTCGGCGCTGGTCGCCCCCTGGATGCTCGGGATGATCGTGGACGCCGTTCGCGAGGGCGCCGCACCGGCGCACGTGGACGTCATGGCCCTGCTGATCGTGGTCTCCCTCCTGGTCAACGCCGCTCTGCTGCTCGGAGCGGTGTCACAGTCGATCCGTTTCGGTGAGGGGCTGCTGGCCGAACTGCGCGAGGAGTTCGTGCACGCGGTCTTGAGGCTGCCGCTCGGCACCGTGGAACGCGCCGGCACCGGTGACCTGGTCTCCCGTACGGGGCGCGACATCAACTCGCTCAGCACCATGGTGCGCCGATCGGTACCGGTGATCGCCACCGGTCTGACGACGGTGCTGGTCATCCTGGCGGCCCAGGCCGTGTTGCACCCGGCCCTCCTCCTCGCGTGGGTTCCGTCCGCCCTGCTCATCTGGGTGTCCTCCCGTTGGTACGCCCGCCGGGCGGCGGACGGCTACCTCGCCGAGATGGGTACGTACTCGCGGCTGACCCAGGGTGTGTCCGACACGGTGGAGGGCGCGCACACCCTGGAGGCGCTGGGCCGCCAGGAGTGGCAGGACCTGCGCACCGACGCCGACGTTCGACGCGCCTACGCCGCCGAGAGGTACACGCTGTGGCTGCGCTGCGTGTGGTACCCGCCGCTGGAGTTCTCCTATCTGTTCGCCGCGGCCACGACGTTCCTGGTCTCGGGGTTGCTGTTCACCCAGGGCGAACTGTCCCTGGGGCAGATCGCCACGGCCGTCTTCCTGACCGTGCAGATGTCCAGGCCCCTGGAACACATGATCGACCAGGTCGACAACGTGATGGTGGGCTTCACCGCGCTACGTCGGCTGTTGGGCGTACGGTTCGCCACCGAGGAGACCTGTCCCGGGGCGGGGACCGAGCCCCGCGATCCCGGAACCGTGTCGATCCGCGACGTCCGGTTCGGCTACGCCTCCGGTACCGACGTGCTGCACGGCGTGGACCTGGACCTGCGTCCGGGCGAGAGGTTGGCCATGGTGGGGCCCAGTGGCGCGGGCAAGTCCACCCTCGGCAAGCTGCTGGCCGGGACGTATCTCCCGGGGTCGGGCAGTGTGCGCGTCGGCGGGGTGGACCTGGCGTCCCTGACCCCCGAGGAACGTCGCGAGCGGGTGATCCTGCTCAGCCAGGAGAGCCACGTGTTCCGCGGCACCATCGCCGACAACCTCGCGTTGGCCCTCGACGAGAAGGACAGCGACCGCGCCCGTCTGTGGCACGCCCTGGAGGCGGTCGACGCCGACGCCTGGGTGCGTTCCCTACCGGAGGGCCTGGACACGAGGGTGGGTTCGGGGCAGGACGCCCTCGACCCGGCCCACGTGCAACAACTCGCCCTGGCCCGGGTCATGCTCGCCGATCCTCAGGTCCTGGTGCTGGATGAGGCCACGTCCCTGATCGACCCCCGCTCCGCCCGCGACCTGGAGCGTTCCCTGGCCGTTGTGCTGTCCGGCCGCACCGTGGTCGCGATCGCCCACCGCCTGTACACCGCCCACGACGCCGATCGCGTCGCGGTGGTCGAACACGGAACGGTCGCCGAACTCGGATCCCACGAGGAGTTGCTGGATCGAGGAGGTTCGTACGCCCGGCTGTGGCACGCCTGGCACGGCGACGCCTAGGTTCGCGAACTCACGAAGGCCACTGGTCCGGGCGAGGGAACCGGGAGGTGTCGATCTCCAGGTCGAAGGGCTCCGGAAGCCGGATCTTCTCGCCGAAGTCCACGGTGGTGGCGTGGTTGTAGCGACCGTTTCCAGGCTGTTCGTACAACGTGACAGAAGGTCCGGTCTCGTCCCAGGCGTCGACCAGCAGGTAGAGCGGAACAGGGGCGTGCGCGTAGCCCCACAGCTTCTTCTTACGGTCGATGTCCATACTGCTCTTGGAGACGATCTCGACCACCAGTTCGGCCCCGTCGGCCGGGTTGGGGGTCTGTCCGGGATCGAGAACGACCGATTCCGGCATAACCACCAGATCAGGCACGTAGAGCCGCTCAATGGCGGGGATCTGGATTCCCAGCGTCTGATACACGTCCCAGTCATCCGGAAGAACCCCGTTCAGCGCACGGTTCACCCGCCCCGCGATGAAGTTGTGGGGGTCGGATGGGGGCGCCACGAGCAAGATTCCGTTGTCGTCAACGATCTCGGCCCGCCAGCCGTCGGGCACGTCCAGTTCCTTCCAGGTGCTCAGGGCGTGGTCCCATCGCGACATCCCCGTCGCCGGAACGGTCTCCGTCATCGCCGGACTCATCTCGATCGCACCTCCGGACAGGAAGCTAGCGCCTTGCGCGCCTGTCCACCCGACACTTCGCACGATAACCCCGACGGGCGCGGAAAAACATTGGACGAGCCCGTCCGGGCGAAGGACACTGCTCGGATGACCTCCCCGGCGTTCCCTCCCATGCACCGCGACCTCGACTTCAACGGTCCCCTCTCCGACGAGCGGGCCACGCGTCTGATCCACTCGCTCGGCCCCTTGGAGGGGCGCCACGTCGTGGACCTGGGCTGTGGCTGGGCCGAACTCCTCCTTCGCACCCTGGCCACCGAGCCGGAGGCCACCGGCTTCGGTATCGACCTCGGGGAGGAGAACATCCGGCATGGTCGGGCCGGCGCCGAGGCCAGGGGGCTGGCCGGCCGGGTGGAACTGGAGGTCGGGGACGTCGGTGCGTGGAAGGGCGAAGCCTCCGACGTGGTGTTCAACGTGGGCGCCACCCATGTGTGGGGTGGTGACCCCGTCACGCACACCGGGAACGCGCTCTCCGCCCTGGCCGACCTGACCCGCCCGGGCGGCCGGGTGCTGTTCGGTGAGTGCTACTGGAAGCGTCCGCCCACCGAGGAGGAGATCACCGCGATGGAGGTGGTCCCCCGTGACCAGTACCGGTCATTGCCCGACCTGGTCGACTTCGCGCTCTCCCATGGTTTCCGGCTGTACTCCCTGTCGGAGGCCACGGTGGACGAGTGGGACCACTTCGAGAACGGCAACGCGTGGGGCATGGAGGACTGGATCCGGGACAACCCCCACTCCCCCGACTTCGACGAGGTCGTCCGGCGCACCGACGCCCACCGGCGACTCCGTCTGCATGGTCGGGCTGTGCTCGGCTTCGCCTACCTGACCCTCCTGCGGGTCTGAGAAGGGTTGTCCACGGGTTCTCCGGGCGCCGGTTGCGCGCGCGTCCCGGCGCACGCATGATCGTTTCCGGGGGCCGGCCGGTTCCCCGGGGGAGGAGGCTTATGGACACGCGGGCACTCGCCGACGACGCCCGACGGTCGGGGATCGAGGGGTTCTCGGCGGGCGCGATCGTCCACCGGGACTTCGGGCGGGAGATCCTCCTGCTGCGCCGTCGCGACGACGAGACCTCCTTCCCAGGGGCGGAGAGTCTGCCCTCGGGTGGAGTGGAACCGGGCGAGACCCTCCTCGGCGGGTTGGCCCGGGAACTGCACGAGGAGATCGGTACGCCCGTGGGCGCCCCACTCCTGTTGGAGCCCTTCGTGAGCTGGTTCGACTACGACTCACGGCACGGCGAGCGCAAACGCCAGTTCACGTTCGCGCGACCACATGACGGCACACCCGTGCGGTTGTCGCAGGAGCACACGGACTTTCGGTGGTTCCCGGCCGAGAAGCACTCCGACAGCGATCTCACCCCGCAGGTGAAGGCCGCGGTCCGGGAGTGGCTCGACCACCGCGACACTCTCACCTGAGGCCCCGGAAACAGCGAAACCGGGCGGCCCCGTGAAGGGCCGCCCGGTCGTCGCGGGCGAGGTCGCGTATCCGGACCTCGGACTCCTGAACCTCTTAGAAGTCCATGCCGCCCATGCCACCGGTCGGGTCGCCGGCGGGAGCCGCGGCCTTCTCCGGCTTCTCGGCGATGACGGCCTCGGTCGTCAGGAACAGACCGGCGATCGAGGACGCGTTCTGCAGAGCGGAACGGGTGACCTTGGTCGGGTC
Organism: Nocardiopsis sp. NPDC006832; assembly: GCF_040635885.1. Classification (NCBI taxonomy): domain Bacteria; kingdom Bacillati; phylum Actinomycetota; class Actinomycetes; order Streptosporangiales; family Nocardiopsidaceae; genus Nocardiopsis; species Nocardiopsis sp. NPDC006832. The sequence goes on from NZ_JBEYLC010000057.1 coordinate 14,306, forward strand.
GATGACGCCGTCCTTGAACAGGTCGGTGTACTCACCGGAAGCGGCGTTCAGACCGAAGCCGGGCTCCAGGTTCCTGACCTTCTCGGCCACGACGCCGCCCTCAAGGCCGGCGTTGATCGCGATCTGCTTGAGCGGCTCGGCGATGGCGCGGCGGACGATGTCGGCGCCGATGGCCTCGTCACCCTCCAGCTCCAGCTTCTCGAAGGCGGGGACACTGGCCTGCAGCAGCGCGACGCCACCACCGGGCAGGATGCCCTCTTCGACGGCCGCCTTGGCGTTGCGGACGGCGTCCTCGATGCGGTGCTTGCGCTCCTTGAGCTCCACCTCGGTGGCGGCACCGGCCTTGATGACGGCCACGCCGCCGGCCAGACGGGCGAGACGCTCCTGGAGCTTCTCGCGGTCGTAGTCGGAGTCGGTGCGCTCGATCTCGTTGCGGATCTCGTTCACGCGACCGGCGATGGCGGTGGCGTCACCGGCACCGTCGACGATGGTGGTCTCGTCCTTGGTGACGACGACCTTGCGGGCGCGACCCAGCATGTCGAGCTCGGTGCTCTCCAGCTTGAGGCCGACCTCCTCGGTGACGACCTGGCCGCCGGTCAGGACGGCGATGTCGCCGAGCTGAGCCTTGCGACGGTCACCGAAGCCCGGAGCCTTGACGGCGACGGACTTGAAGGTGCCGCGGATCTTGTTGACCACCAGGGTCTGCAGGGCGCCGTCGGCGACGTCCTCGGCGATGACCATCAGCGGACGACCGGCCTGCAGGACCTTCTCGACAACGGGCAGGAACTCGTTGTTGTTGGAGATCTTGGAGTTGACGATGAGGATGTAGGGGTCCTCAAGGACCGTCTCCATGCGCTCAAGGTCGGTGGCGAAGTAGGGCGAGATGTAGCCCTTGTCGAAGCGCATGCCCTCGGCGAGCTCCAGCTCGAGCCCGAAGGTCTGCCCCTCCTCGACGGTGATGACGCCTTCCTTGCCGACCTTGTCCATGGCCTCGGCGATGCTCTCGCCGATCTGGTCGTCGCCGGCGGAGATCGAGGCGGTGGAGGCGATCTGCTCCTTGGTCTCGATGTCCTTGGAGAGGTTGCCGAGCTCCTCGTTGATGCGAGCCACGGCGACCTCGATGCCGCGCTTGAGGCCGACCGGGTTGGCGCCGGCGGCGACGTTGCGCAGACCCTCGCGTACGAGGGCCTGGGCCAGGACGGTGGCGGTGGTCGTACCGTCACCGGCGACGTCGTCCGTCTTCTTGGCGACCTCCTTGACCAGCTCGGCCCCGATCTTCTCCCAGGGGTCCTCGAGCTCGATCTCCTTGGCGATGGAGACACCGTCGTTGGTGATCGTGGGGGCGCCCCACTTCTTCTCCAGGACGACGTTGCGGCCCTTCGGGCCGAGGGTGACCTTCACGGCGTCCGCGAGCTGGTTCATGCCACGCTCGAGGCCGCGACGGGCCTCCTCGTCGAACGCGATCAGTTTGGCTGCCATTGAGTTCTTGTCCTCCCGTGACCGGGCTGATACGCGATGGGACGAGGCGTGCGCCCGCGACGGACGACCGTGGTCGATCCGGCAACCCTGCTGCCGGAGGCCCACGATCTCGCAGCCTCGATCCGATTAGCACTCGGCCATGCTGAGTGCTAACCACTCATCTTTTTAGCACTCGGCCTTGGAGAGTGCAAACGATGTGGTCACGATTTCCATGACCTCGAAAACACCCATCACCTGCGATGACGTGCCCGAACCGGGGCATTTGAGCGTTGGGCGAACAGATGGTGACACCTGGACCCGGTGGCGACTCCGTCGCTCCCTCATCCGGGAAGGTCCGGGTGAGCACCCACCGTCACCGATCGGTTCGGCTCAGGTGTTCATCCGTCGCATCGCACGCGATCCCACGGCCAGGGCCAGGACGGTCATCGCGAGCGCCATGGCCCAACCGACCAGGACCGTGGTGTCCCAGGGACCACCGCCGAACAGCACCCGGGCGGCGTCCACCACGTGCGCGATCGGGTTGAGCCTGGACAGCGTGTACAGCCACCCGGGCGCCAGTTCCATCGGCAACAGCACCCCGGACAGCAGGAGCAGCGGCATCATCACGGTCTGGATGATCGGCGCGAACACGTAGGTCTGCTTGGCCGCCAGCGCCGCCAGGGAGGACAGCGTGGACAGCCCGATGCCGAGGACCGCCAACAGGGCGACACCGGACAGGGCCCCGACCGGTGTGGTGCGGAAGCCCAACGGCACCACCACCACGAGGATCAGCAGGATCTGTGCCACCACGACCACCATCTCCCGCAGGACCCGGCCGAGCAGCAGGGGCACCCGGCCCGCCGGCGTGGCCAGGAGGCGTTCATGCGCCCCCGACGCCATCTCCGGAAGCAGCCCGAACCCGGAGAACCCGGCCGAGAACAGCGCCATCATCACCAGCAGCCCGGGGACGAACCACTGCCAGGGATTCTCGCCCTCGACCCCGGCCAGCCCGCCCAACAGGGGTGCGAACAGCACCAGGTAGAGCAGGGGTTGCAGCATCCCGAAGGCGATCAGGTGGGGCCGGTACAGCATCGGGCGGATCTGGCGGGCGAACACGATCCCGGTGTCGCGCACGAATCCGGGCACGGCGGGTCGCCGGATCGCCGATCCGGTGGTGGCCCGGCTCATCGCCCCTCCTCGCGCAGACTGCGGCCGGTCAGCGTCAGGAAGACGTCGTCCAGGGTGGGCCGCTGCACTTGGACGCTGCTCGGCTGGACACCGGACTCGTCGAGTGCGCGCAGCAACCCGGGCAGGAAGGCGTCCCCGCGTTCGACCCGTAGGGCCACCTCCGCGCCGCTCGCTTCCACCTCGGTGACCTCGGGCACCGCTCCGTCGCTCAGGGTCGCGGCCACTTCCGCGGCCTTCTCCGCCAGGTGCGTCTCGTCGAGGGTGAACCGGATCAGGTCCCCGGAGACGCGCCCCTTGAGTTCGTCGGGGGTGCCGTCGGCGATCAGGCGACCGTGGTCGATGACCAGCACCCGTTCCGCCGCGTTGTCGGCCTCCTCCAGGTAGTGGGTGGTGAGCACGACGGTGGTGCCGTACTCCGACCGAAGCCGGGCCACGTGTTCCCACAGGTCGGCGCGGCTCTGCGGGTCCAGCCCGGTGGAGGGCTCGTCGAGGAAGAGCAGGCCGGGTCGGTGGATGAGTCCCATGGCGATGTCGAGCCTGCGTCGTTGACCGCCGGAGAGGGTGGTCGTCTCACGGTCGGCGACCGCGGTGAGGTCGAGCATCTCCAGGAGTTCGTCGGTGCGGGACCGGGCGGTGCGTCGGTCCAGGCCGTAGAGCCGCCCTTGGTAGTGGAGTTCGTCGCGGGCGCGCTGGTCATCGGCCCCGCTGTGTCCCTGCCCGACGAAGCCGATCCGGCGTCGCACCTCGGCGGGCTCGGCGCGCACGTCGTGTCCGGCGACCACGGCGGTACCCGAGGTGGGTTCGAGCAGTGTGGTGAGCATGCGCAGGGTGGTGCTCTTGCCGGCTCCGTTGGGTCCCAGGAGCGCCACGAGTTCTCCTTCGACCACTTCCATGTCGACTCCGCGTACGGCTTCGACGGTGTCCTTGCCGACCCGGAAGTCCCGGGTCAGCTCGTGTGTTCGGATCACGCGATCCTCCTATTAAAATTTGAATACACGGATCAGGATGCACTACCGAAGCCAGATACTCAAGTTTTAATACTCAGGCCCGAGTGGCCCGAGGCGAAGCCGCATGGGGGCCGGCGGTCAGGAGGGCCGAGCGGGCCCGGTGGCCGGATTGCCGAAGGCGTCGGGCGATTCGTCGGCCATCACGTACTCCCCCGCCTCCAGTTCCCCGAGGAGCCGTCGGGTCCACTCGGCCCCCGCCTCGACGGTGATGTGCCACAGTCGGAAGAGTTCACGCACGTGGGCGGGCTTGCCCCATTCCGCCGCCGAGGAGTCGATCGCCGCCGCCGTCTCGGCGTTGCTCTTCTCCAACGCGACCAACCGCTCTCGCAGGGCCTCGATCACCTCCGCCCGAGGCAGGCAGGGCATCAGGGTGACCCCGGCGTACAACAGGGCGTGGTCGTCGCCGGCGTGGCGCAGTGCCCCCCGCAACAGCCGGCGGAACTCCACCTCGCCCTCCTCGGTGAGCTCGTAGGAGGTGCGGTCGGTGATCTCATCGCCCGGGGACACGAACTCACGGAGTTTTCCCTGCTCGGACAGCTTGCGCAGGGCGTGGTAGATCGACCCCCACTTCACGTTGGCCCATTCCTTGGCTCCCCAGTCCATGAGGTCACGGCCCACGCGGTAGCCGTGCGTCCCCCCGTGGACGCGCACCACACCGAGCACCAACAACCGTGTCGCCGACATCGCCACCCTCGTCCCGGAAGAAACCTCCTCCCAGGTTATGAGGCCCGCGGAGAAGAAGTGAGGGGGCGGACGCGTCGAGCGCCCGCCCCCTCATCGTTCCTACGGTCAGCAGCCCCCGGCGACCGCGGGGATGATCGACACCTGCTGACCGGCCCTGACCTCGGTCTGCAGGCCCTTCTCGAAACGCACGTCCTCGTCACCGACGTAGACGTTCACGAAACGGCGCACCTTGCCGTTGTCGTCGAGGATGCGGGCCCGGATACCCGGGTGGTTGGCCTCCAGGTCGTCGAGGATCTCGGCGAGGGTGGCGCCCTCGGCGGTGACCTCGGAGGCGTCGTCGGTGTAGGTGCGCAGGATGGTGGGGACGCGGACGCTGGCGCTCATGTGCGGATCTCCTGGTGAGTGCGGTGGTGGGTGGTGGCGCGTGGCCGGACGATCAGACCAGGCCCTGGGCCTTGAACGCGTCGAGGGAGGGCTTGATGGTGGCCGTGACGCCGGAGTCGACGGCGTTGAGGGTCTTGAGCCCGTCACCGGTGTTGACGATGACGGTCTCGGCCTCGGGGTCGATCCGGCCCTCGCGGACCAGCTTGCGCAGGACGCCGGTGGTCACACCGCCCGCTGTCTCGGCGAAGATGCCCTCGGTACGGGCCAGCAGCTTGATGGCGTCGACGATCTCGTCGTCGCCCACGTGCTCCACCGAACCACCGGTGCGCTCGGCGATGTCCAGGACGTATGGCCCGTCCGCCGGGTTGCCGATGGCCAGGGACTTGGCGATCGTGTCCGGCTTGACCGGCTGGATGACGTCGTGGCCGTTCTCCCACGCCTTGGCGACCGGGGAGCAGCCCGTGGCCTGCGCCCCGAACACCTTGTAGGGGCGGTCCTCGACCAGGCCGACCTTGATGAGCTCCTGGAAGCCCTTGTCGATCTTGGTGAGCTGGGAGCCGGAGGCGATCGGGACGACGATCTGCTCGGGCAGTCGCCAGCCGAGCTGCTCGGCGATCTCGTAGGCCAGCGTCTTGGAACCCTCGGCGTAGTAGGGCCGCAGGTTGACGTTGGTGAAGCCCCAGCTCTCACCGGCCTCGTCGCCGATGAGTTCGGAGCAGAAGCGGTTGACGTCGTCGTAGTTGCCGTCGATGGCCACGACCTTGCCGCCGTAGACGGCCGCCATGACGACCTTGCCCTCCTCCAGCCCGGCGGGGATGAACACGCACGACTCGAAGCCGGCCCGCGCGGCCGCGGCACCGACCGCGCCGGCGAGGTTCCCGGTGGAGGAACAGGACAGGGTGGTGAATCCGAATGTGCGGGCGGCCTCGACGGCGATCGCGACCACGCGGTCCTTGAAGGAGTGCGTGGGGTTGGCGGAGTCGTCCTTGACGTGCAGGGACTTCAGCCCGAGTTCGGCGGCGAGGCGGTCGGCCCCGACCAGGGGCGTGAAGCCGGGGTTCATGTTGGGCAGCTCGGCCACGTTCGTGGGGACCGGCAGGAGGGAGCGGTAGCGCCAGATGTTCTTGGGGCCGCTCTCGATCTCCTCGCGGGTGACGGTCCCGAAGTCGTAGGCGATCTCCAGGGGGCCGAAACAGAACTGACAGGCGAAGCTCGGCGAAAGTTCATAACGCTCGCCGCACTCTCGACAGGAAAGGGCGGTTCCGGGGCCGAAGGCGCGGACAGCGGTGGGTTCAGCGGCGGCGATCGCCATGGCGAGGTGTCTCCCCTCATCTTCCCTGGTGGCCACCTTGGCCCCAGGCCGGAGTTGGCACCTGCCTCGACCGGTACGCGATGGTGCGTCCACATGTCGAGATGGTTGCCGGGGCTTCGTAGGGCCGGTCCCTCCACCCCTCTGGATGAGCAATATGAAGTTGTGGCTTCTCCGCTCGGAGAACGCACCGTCACTGTAACCGACGCCCTGACCGGTTTTCCATGCCGGGTGATCCGGATTACACCAAGCGTCTCGCTATTCGACACAGGATGAGACGACCCCGATCGGCGCCGCGTCGCGCGCGTGTCGTGCCCGTGGAGCGTGATGATCCTCCCCGTTGACCAGGGGTGGGTTTGGGGCCCGGGCGCTCCGGCGAGACCTAGGGTGCGCCTCCGGATCGCCGGGGGTGCATCCACGACTTCCCCACCTTCCCACCGCGACACTCGTTCGCGCACTTGAGAGGACCTCACACGTGGACAAGGCACAGATCCTCATCGCCTCCAACAGAGGACCGGTCTCCTTCTCCACGACGGCCGACGGCTCCCTGGAGCACCGCAGGGGCGGCGGTGGACTGGTGTCGGGGATGAGTTCGGTGGCGACCGAGATCGACGCCCTGTGGGTGTGCGCGGGCCTGTCCGACGCCGACCGGCGCGCCGCGGCCGAGGCCCCGGAGGCCCGACTGGACCGGACGCACGACCTCGACGGCATGCGCGTCCACATGCTGGACATTCCGGAGGAGACTCTGGCCGGCGCCTACACCGAAGTGGCCAACTCGATCCTGTGGTTCGTGCAGCACATGTTGTACGACACCCCGAACAAGCCCTCCTTCGGTTCGGACTTCCGCAGGCGTTGGGAGGACTACTCCGCCTACAACAACGCCTTCGCCGAGGCCCTGGTGAGCGGGGCCTCGGACAACGCCCGCGTGGCCGTGCAGGACTACCACCTGGCCCTGGTGCCGCGCATTCTGCGCACCCGCCGCCCCGACCTGCGGATCGCGCACTTCTCGCACACCCCCTGGGCTCCCCCGGAGTACTTCCGGATGCTGCCGACCCATGTGGCCCGGGAACTGCTGGAGGGCATGCTCGGCGCCGACCGGCTCGGTTTCCACAGCCCTCGATGGGCCGAGGCCTTCCTGCGTTGCTGCGCCGAGATCCTGCGCGCCGACGTCGACCTCGGGCAGCGCACGGTGGAGTACGGCGGCCGCGTGGTCGAGGTGGGTGTGCACGCCTTGGGCGCGGACGCCGACGGGCTGCGGGAGAGCGCCTCGGAACCGGCCGTGGCCGAGCGCCGGCGGACACTGATCGACCTGGTCGGCGACACCAGGCTGATCGTGCGGGTGGACCGCACCGAGTTGTCCAAGAACATCGTGCGCGGCCTGGAGGCCTATCGGGAGCTCTTGAGGGCGCACCCGGAGTGGCGTGGGCGGGTCACGCACCTGGCGTTCGCCTACCCGAGCCGGGGCGACGTGCCCGAGTACCGGACCTACACCGACTCGGTGCTGCGGACGGCCAAGGAGATCAACGAGGAGTTCGCCACCCCCGAGTGGACGCCGGTGGTGCTGGAGGTCAACGACGACTACCCGCGGTCGCTGGCCTCGTTCCAGATCGCGGACGTGCTGCTGGTCAACCCGATCCGGGACGGGATGAACCTGGTCGCCAAGGAGGGCCCGGTGTTGTCCGAGCGCGACTCCGTCCTGGTGCTGTCCCGGGAGGCGGGCGCGGCCGACGAGTTGGGCGAGGACGCGCTGCTGGTCAACCCCTATGACACGGTGGAGACGGCGGAGGCGCTGCACGCGGCGTTGACGATGCCGGAGGCGGAGCGGAGCAAGCGTCGGGAGCGGCTGGCGGAGGCGGCGGTGGCGCTGCCGCCTCGTCGCTGGTTCCAGGACCAGATCCGTTCCCTGGGCTGAGCGGGGCCGAGGTCAGTTCGGACTCCGGGACGCCTTCCAGGACTCGGCCTCGGCCATGAGTTCGGTGATGATCTCCCCCTTGGCCCCGGTGTAGTCCTGGAGGTGCTCCCATTCCCGCTCGCCCAACTCGCGTTTGACGGCGGCGTAGCGTTCGCGCGCGCCGGCGTCGGCGATCAGGTGGTCGCGGAACAGGCTCATGCGTTCGAGCGCCGGGCACTCCCTCGTACCGACGTAGAGGTTCACGTTGACGCGTGAGCCCTTGAGGAGTCGGTGGTCGTGCTCGCCCTCGAAGCCAACGCGGACGCTGTACCCGATCTCCTCCAGTTCCGGCAGGTAGGCGGGCTCGTCCGTGGGGTCGGCCACCCCCAGACGGATGTCGATGCAGGCCTTGGCGTCCAGACCGGGAACGGCGGTGGACCCGATGTGCTCGATCACCAGGACACGCTCGCCGAGGGCCTGACGGATGCGGTCGGCCTCCCGTTGGAACAGGTAGGGCCACTTGGGGTCGTAGGGGACGACGTTGACCCGACCGTTGACCAGGTTGTGGTCGTGCGAATCGGTCCGGGTGGCGCCGCGCGAGGGCAGGGACGGGGATTCCAGGGAGGACATTTTCAAAGCCTTGCCGTCCGCGCTGTTCGAGTCAAGGGCCTTCGCGTGGCTTACATATGCACGCGCATTTGTGACGTGACCATACGTCGACCTGCGGTGACGTTCGGCGATGGCGCTTTCCTTCGCCTTTCCCCTGGTACCGGGAACCGGACTACACCACACCCGGCGAAGGTACCCGGACGGTCGCCCGAAAGCCCTTGGAGGCAACGTCGAACGGCCCCCGGGCGACCACCCGGCTCATTCGGGAACGGAGACCAGCAGGACGAGGGAACCCTCCAGTTCCGGGGTCGACCGAAGGTGACCGTGGTCTCGGTCCCATGTGCCATCGTCCAGGGCTCGGGACAGGTCCGCGTGGAAGCGTTCGTGGACCTCCTCCGAGACGAAGCTCCACGCCGAACAGGCCTGCCGGGCCCTGGAGTCCAGCAGCGCCTCCGGCCGCCCGTAGTAGGCCTCGTTGAAACCGTCCGAGCAGTCGAGGGGGATCGGCACCCGGGTGACCGTGGTGCGCCCGCCCAGACCCTCGGACAGGTCGGACATGGACGGGTAGCGTCGCGCCTCGGTGTCCAGGACTTCCGGGGCGTATTCGTACAGCCAGAAACGGCGCACCAGGTCCGGGTCACAGGTGAGCACCGCGACCGGTCCATCGGTGACCCGTCGTACCTCGGCCAGTCCGGCCGTGGGATCCGACCACTGGTGGACGCTGAACGTGGTCATGGCGGCGTCGAAGGAACCGTCGGGGAAGGGCAGGGACTCGGCGGTGGCGTTCACCGCCTTCGGGAGGTCGTCGGGTCTGCGGGCCCGCATGCTGGACGAGGGTTCCACCGGGGTGACCTTCCGGTCCGCCGGCTCGTAGGAGCCCGCGCCGGCCCCGACGTTGAGCACCGTGCGCGCGTCGCCCAGGGCCGCGTGCACGAAGGAGGCGATCCGGGGGTCGGGCCGACGGTGGTCGGTGTAGGTCCTGGCGATCACGCCGTAGTCGGCGTCACCCGCGCTTCCGTCCGCCTTACGCGCCATGCGGCTTCTCCCGTCGTGGAAGGGGTGGGGGGCGGTGCCACCCTAAACCGTGCCCCCTTCCCGCCCCCAGGGGTTTTCCACAGGCTCCGGGTCCGCCGCTGTTCCAGGGCCCGCGTGAGCCGTAACGTCGTATTCGGGGGGCTCTGGGCCCCGCCCACATCGTGCTGCCCATGACCCACCCCGCACACACGAGGGGGCGCTCCCCACCCGGGAACGCCCCCACACCACACGTCATCGTCCTCCAGCGACCGGCCACGCGACCCCACCATCACCCGGTCACGCGGTCACCCGGTCACCCGGCCTCACCGCTACTTGGCCTTGCGGCGACGGCCGCCCTTCTTGCGCCGGGACGGGCGTTCCTCGGCCTTGGCCTGCTCGGCCCGGGCCGCCGCCAACTCCGCGTCCTCGGCCTCCCGTTCGGCCTTCACCCCGTACGGGTCGGCGCTGCTGCGGCGCACCCACAGCACCAGCACGAGCACGACGATCGCGAACACCACACCGACCAGGGCGAACCACACCCACACCGGGACGCCCTCGTCCTCCTCCTGGACCAGGTTCTCGTCGACGAGGGGGACGTCCTCGGCCGTACCCGAGGCCTGGGCCACCGCATCGCCCACCTGCAACGACGGCAGGCCGTCGGGACCCGGCTGAGCCCCATCGACCAGGGCTTCGCGCACCTGGGCCGGGCTCAGCTGCGGGTAGTCGGCGGCCAGCAGCGCGGCCGCGCCGGCGACGACGGCGGCCGCGTAGGGCGTCCCGGTCACGTCGGCCTGGCGCAGGTCTTGGCCGGCGGTCCGCAGTTCGGCGCCGGGTGCCACGAGGTCGATCGCGGAGGCGTCGGGCGAGTCCGGGATGAGCGCGCCGTCCTCGTCCACCCCCGCCACCGTCAGGACGTTCTCGTCCGTGTTCCCACCCGCGGGGCCCACCACCAGGGCGCCCCCGCCGGCGGCCGCCGCGATGGCCTCGGTCAGGTCCTCGTCGTCACCGACCTCATCGGGCAGCAGGACGATCTGAACGTCCTCGTCCACGGCGTGACGGATGGCACCGGGCAGGTCGTCCTCGGTGGGCAGCACCAGGATGTTCGCTTCGGGGGCGACCCCGAGCACCCCACCGTCGGCGTCCATGCCGTGGCCGTGCGCCGCCACCAGGCCGGCCGCCGCGGTCCCCTGCTCGTCGTCGGCCCCGTTGGAGCCGAACCCGTCGTCGATCTCCACGTTGTCGCGCAGGTCGGGGTGTTCCTCATCGACCGACACCCCGGGCAACGCCACGGTGATGCCCTGTCCCTGGGTCTCCTCCCAAACGTCCTGCGCCCCGATGGACGTCAAGGCCCACTGGTCGGGACGGAAGTCGGGGATCTCCGAGGAGGCGGCGGGCGCCGCCGTCAACCCCAGTACGACCAAGGACGCGCAGGTCCCGGCCGTGGCGCCCAACAGATGGCGCGAATGTGTCCTGCTACGGCTGTTGCCCCCGAGCACGTCAGGCTCCCTCGAACGTTGCGGTCGGCGTTCCGCCGGGCCCTCCCCGGACCCTCGCGATTCTGTCACGAGCACAGGTTCCAAGCTTGGACAAGTGACCACCCGGGTAGGGAAGGCAACTGTAGCCCTGGTGCCACTCCTGAGTTTTCCGCTCCTCATCCGGCATGTCGAGTCGCTAGCATGAGTCGCGCCGATCCGGACAAACCAATTACCCGTCCAGGGGGTGTCCCATGCCGAATATCGGTCCGTCCAAGGACGGTCAGTCGGCCCTCGCCGAACGCGAACAGCGCATCCTCGCCTTCGAACGCCAGTGGTGGAAGTTCGAGGGCTCCAAGGAACAGGCGATCCGCGATGAGTTCGGGTTCTCCGCGACCCGGTACTACCAACTGCTCAACGGTCTGGTCGAGCGCCCGGAGGCGCTCGCCTTCGATCCCATGACCGTCAAGCGTCTGCGCCGCCTGCGCGCCGACCGTCGACGACAACGCAACGCCCGCCGCCTGGGCATTCAGATCTGACCCACCGGGCCGGTACGTGCGCCAGGGACGATCCCCGCATCCGCACGAAGCCGAACCTGCGCGCTCTCCCCTCGGCGAAGACCACACGTCCACGCCAGGGCCCGCGCCGCGCGGCCCATCGACGACTACGACGAGGTCTTCCGCATGTCCCCGACCGAGCCCGGTAACCCGCTCGCACCCGGCACCGAGGCCGGACGCGCCGGCCTGCGGGCGCTACTCGACCAACCCTCCACCGCGCTGACCGGCTTCGACTTCGACGGCACACTCGCCCCCATCGTCGCCGACCCCCGCGCCTCCGCACCCCAACCCGGGGTCGTGGATGCGCTGGCCGCGCTGTCCGCACTGGTCGGAACCGTGGCGGTGATCACCGGCCGCCCCGCGGCCACCGCGGTGCGTCTGGGCGGCCTGGACCAGGTGCCCGGCATCGTCGTCCTCGGCCACTACGGGGCCGAACGCTGGGTGGACGGCCGTGTGGTCGCCGCGGATCCACCGCCGGGGGTGGCCCTGGTCCGCGCCGAACTCCCCGCGCTGGTCGACGCGTCCGGGGCTCCCGCGGGTACCTGGATCGAGGACAAGGGCCGTTCGCTGGCCGTGCACACCCGCCGCGCCGACGACCCCGACCGGGCGTTGGAACTGCTGTCCGGACCACTGGCCGACCTGGCCGAACGCGCCGACCTCAAACTGGAGCCCGGGAGGATGGTGATCGAGCTCCGCCCCCAGGGCGTGGACAAGGGCGCGGCCCTCACCTCCCTGGTGGAGGAGAGGGCCGCGCGTTCGATCCTCTACGCCGGTGACGACCTCGGTGACCTGCCGGCCTTCGCGGCCGTCACGGCCCTGCGCGAACGCGGGACACCCGGGCTCACCGTTTGTTCGTCCTCCGACGAGGTCACCGCGGTGGCCGAGGCCGCCGACCTGACCGTCCCCGGTCCCGCCGGGCTCGCCGTGTTCCTTGGGGAGATCACGGAGAGGATTCGTGGGCCTGTGGCGTGAGCGCCGACCGGGCGGCGCCGCGCAGGTCCACCAGGCCGGTGCGGTCTCGCCCGTGGTGGACGGCGTTGGTGAGCACGCCCACGTACCGTCCGCTCTCGGGGTGCATGAACAGGCTCGTCCCCGTGAACCCGTTGTGGTAGACCACCCCTTCCGGAGTGACCAGCCAACCCAACCCGCGGGAGAGCCGCCCTCCCGCGTCCACCTGCGGGGTCCAGCTCTCCCGCACGTACGAACCTGGGATGTCCCCCTCCGCCCCGATCTCGTGCAGGCGCAGCATCTCCCGAGCGAAGGTGCCCAGGTCGATGGCGGTGGTGAAAGCCCCGGCGTGCCCGGCCACACCGCCCATCAGCGCCGCGGCCTCGTCGTGCACCACGCCCCAGGTGGGAGCGGTTCCGACGAGTCGACGCTCGGTGGGGGCCACTCCGGGCGAGCGTGGCAGCGGACCGAAGGTGGTCGAGCGCATCCCCAATCCGGCCCAGAAGTCGGCGGCCAATCGGTCCAGACCCTTGCCGTACAGGCGTTCCAGCAGCAACCCCAGCAGGATGAACCCGCGATCGATGTAGAGGTAGCCGGGATCCTCCAAAGGATCTGAAAGGATGGCCTCGGCCAGGTCCTGGTCGGTGCCCACGTACCGTTCCAACCAGGTCACCTGGTTGAGTCTGCTGGTGTGCGTGAGGATCTGTCTGGTGGTCACCCAGGCCCCGGGAAGGTCCTCCCCCTCGAAGTATTCGGACATCGGAGCGTTGAGGTCCAAAACCCCCTCGGCGACCGCCCTACCGACCAGCGGCCAGGTCGCCATCACCTTCGTCAGGCTCGCGACGTCGTAGGAGACGTCCGGCGCGGTGTCGTGTTCGTCGTCGATCCGACCGACCGCGACGAACTCCCACATGCCACCGGTACCGACCACCGCGGCCCCACCGGGTAGCCAGTCGGCGTCCACCATCACCTTCAGGACCCCACGGATCCGTGCCCCCGTCTCCGTGAGCCAGTCACCATCGTGCACCACACGCCTCCCCCCGAGCGGTCTTCCCCCACTCTCGGCGGATACCCCGTTCGATCCGGCTTGTCACACCCGTGTCGTCAACGAACAGTACGAAACCCGAGCAGGTGGAGGCCGTAATCGAGGGGGTCGGGCGTGGCGAAGTAGGCTGGCGTTCAGGAGTTTCTTGAGGAGGACGATGAGCAGCCAGACCCCCGTTCCCGCCGGTTTCGTCGGCGTGGCCGGAAACATGGGGATCAAGGACCCCGACGACGATTTCTTCGCCGTCGTCTCCCAGACCCCGGCGGTGGTGTCCGCCGTGTTCACCAGGTCCCGGTTCGCCGGACCCAGTGTGCGCCTGAGCCGGGAGGCGGCCTCGGACGGCCGTGCCCGCGGAGTCACCGTGATAGCCCGCAACGCCAACGTGGCCACCGGACAGGTCGGCACCCGGGACGCGCGCGAGGTGCGGGACCGGGTGGCCCGGGCCGCCGGCGTCGACCCCGACGAACTCCTGATCGCTTCCACCGGCGTCATCGGACGCCCCTACCCGATGGAACGGGTCCGCGCCTACCTGGACGGGCTGCCGGCCGAGTTCCCGCCGGCCGACCTGGACCGCGCCGCGTCGGCGATGATGACCACCGACACCCACCCCAAGATCGTCGGCGCGAAGGTGGGCGGGGCGACCCTCACCGGCATGGCCAAGGGTGTGGGCATGATCGAGCCGAACATGGCGACCATGCTGGCCTGGTTCTTCACCGACGCCGAGCTGGAGCAACCGGTTCTGGACGAGGTGTTCCGCCGGGTGGTGGACCGCACCTTCAACGCGCTCAGCATCGACACCGACACCTCCACGAGCGACTCCGCCGCGATCATCGCCAACGGTGTGGCCGGCCCGGTGGACGTCGCCGAGTTCGAGGAGGCGCTGTACGAGACGGCGCTGAGGCTGGTCCGGATGATCGCCTCCGACGGCGAGGGCGCGGGCAAGCTCATCGAGGTGCGGGTCACCGGAGCTCGCGACGACGCGCAGGCCAAGCGCGTGGGCAAGGCCGTGGTGAACTCTCCGCTGGTCAAGACCGCCGTGCACGGGGCCGACCCCAACTGGGGCCGGGTCGCGATGGCCGTGGGCAAGTGCTCGGACGAGACCGACGTGCTGCCGGAGAACGTGCGCATCGTCTTCGGTGACGTGGAGACCTTCCCCGCCGAGGCCACCGAGGAGACCCTGGAGCGCGCCGCCCGGCACATGAAGGGCCAGGAGGTGCTGATCGGGGTCGACCTGGGCATCGCCGACGGTGACTTCACCGTCTACGGCTGTGACCTGACCGAGGGCTACATCCGGATCAACGCCGACTACACGACCTGAGCCACCCCCACGAACGACGACGTGGCCCCGGAGGAACGGATTCCTCCGGGGCCACGGTGTTTCGGGGGCACGCCGCTCTCGGGACCGCGCCGCGGTCAGATGTGCACGGCGGGGCCGTCGGTCATCCTCCCCCCGCGCATGAACAGCGACAGGATCGCGCCCGCGAACAGCAGCCCCGCGGCGATGAGGAAGGCCAGGTGCAGGCCGTCCAGGAAGGCCAGGTTGCTCGCCGTGGTGATCGCGGAGACGGTGTCGGCGTCGGCCCCTTCGGGCAGGACGGCGCCGCCCTGGGCGATGACGCTCTGCATGGAGCTCAGTTCACCACCGGAGGGCGCGTCCTGGCCGAAGGCGCCGTAGTGGTCCGGCAGCCTCGTGACGATGGTCGCGGACATGACCGCGCCCAGGACCGCCGTGCCCAGCGAACCGCCGAGCTGCATCGCCGCCTGTTGCACGGCGGAGGCGACACCGGCGAAGCGCACCGGCGCGTTCCCGATGATCGCGGCGGTGGCACCGGTCATCACCAGGCTCAGCCCCACTCCCAGCAGGACGAACCCGATCGACAGGTACACCACCGAGGTGTCCAGGGTCAGTCGGGAGAGCAGGAACATGCCCGCCGCCGCGGACAGCAGGCCGATGGTGGTGGGCAACCGTGCGCCGACCCGGTCGAGGATCCGTCCCGCGATCGGAGAGACGATGGCCATGGTCGCGGTCATCGAGATGAGCTGCGTTCCGGTCTGGGCGGGGCTCATCCCTCGCACGCCCTGTAGGTAGAAGGTGATGAAGAACAGCGAGCCCATCAGGCTCACGGCCATGAACACCATCAGCACCACACCGATGGCCAGGGAGGGGTTGGCGAACAGCGCGAGCGGGATGAGCGGCTGTTCGGGCTTGCGCTCCCAGAGCACGAAGGCGAGGGCGAACAGGATCGCCCCACCCAGGGAACCCAGGGTGACGGGGTGGCCCCAGCCGATGCTCGGCGCCTCCACCAGTGCCCACACCAGGGCGAAGACTGCGATGCTGATGAGGACGATGCCGGGCAGGTCCATGCGGCTTCCCGGGTCGGTGGGCCGGTTGGCGGCCAGTAGCCACAGGCCCAGGACCAGGGCGATCACGCCCACCGGGACGTTGATGTAGAAGACCGCCTCCCAGCTGAGCGCGTCGACGAGGACGCCGCCCAGGATGGGACCGCCGGCGGTGGCCGCGCCGATCAGGCTGCCGAACACCCCGAAGGCCCGGCCGAGCTTGCTGGGCGGGAAGCTCGCGCGCATCAGGCCCATGGCCGACGGCAGCAGGAGCGCCCCGAAAACGCCTTGGACGATCCGGAAGGCGACCAACATGATGACCCCGGAGGACAGGGCGATGGCCACCGAGGCCACGACGAAGCCGACCACGCCCACCAGGTAGGTGTTCCGGTGGCCGAAGCGGTCGCCGAGCTTGCCCGCGGTGATGAGGAAGACGGCGAGGCCCAGCAGGTAGCCGTGGGTGACCCACTGCAACTCGGCCAGGGACGCCCCGAGGCTCGCGCCGATCGCCGGGTTCGCGACGGCCACGATGGTCCCGTCCAAGGCCACCATCATCACGCCGAAGGCGATGGCGACCAGCGTCGCCCAGGGGCTCCGGGTGAGGCGTTCGGCCACCCGTGTCGGTGGTGCGGCGGTCTGTGCGGTCATGGCTCCCCCGATGGTTCCCCGTTGGTTACCGGGCGAGATTATGGCAGCCACTGACACTTCGCAATCCATGCAAGAAGTCAGTGACTGACGTCATACTGGCCCGCATGTATCCTCGCAGTGGGTGCGAGATCCGAGGCCACCGAGGAAGGAGGCCGTCCATGACCGTGACGAGCTCCGAACCGACCGGTCTACGTGAGCGCAAGAAGGCGCGCATGCGCAGGGACCTCATCGACGCGGCGATCCGCCTGTTCCACGAGCGCGGGTTCGAGGGGACCACCACGGAGGAGATCGCCGCAGCCGTCGACGTATCCCAGCGCACGTTCTTCCGGTACTTCGCCTCCAAGGAGGACGTGGTCCTGGAGGCCGCGGAGGGCGTGGACCAGAGTCTGTTCGACTCCCTGCGCGAACGCCCCGCCGACGAGGCACCGTTCCGTGCCCTGCGCAACGCGATGCGCGACCACTGGGAGTACCTGGAGCGCGAGGACCTGCATCTCCAGGGCAGCGCGAGCAACCTCATCGCCCGCAGTCCCGAGCTGATCGAGGCGAACATGCGCTACCACCATCGGCGCCAGGCACGCCTCGCCAAGGTCCTGGGGGAACGCGCGGGGGTGGACCCGACCACCGACCACCGCCCGTCACTGGTCGCCTCGGTGTTCTTCGCCGCCCTGAGCAACGGCCACCAGATCTGGTGCGCCTCCGGATGCGAGGACCTCGGCCGCCTGCTCGCCTGCTTCCTGGAACAGCTGGACCTGGTCCCCGAAGCCGTCGGCGGCGGCTGGGGCACCCCCACCGGCACCTGACCGGGCCCACCACCCGACGAGCCCGGAGGCGATGGGGCCGCGTGTGGTGAGGGCGCTCGTGGTGAGGCGCCGCTCCGGGGGCCCGGACGGTGGGTCCCCCGGAGCGTCCCGGTGTGGCTCGGCACGTGGGTCGGGTCCGTCGGCGAAGTCACCGCACGTCCTCACGGTCGGCCCGGGTTCGGTTGTCGACCGTGAGGACGCCGTGACGGTGCCGCCGGGGCTCCGGGGCCCCGCGCGGCAGGGTCGTGTTCGCGGAACACGACCCCTCGGGTCAGAGCCGTAGGGCCTCCGGATGCGCCGCCTCGCGCACCACCTTCCTGGCCCGCTCCGGGTCCTCGGCCGCCAGGGCCAGCTCGGCCAGGCGTCGGCACTCGGCATGCGTGTGCCGGGACAGGACGTAGCGCACCGCGGGCAGCGCCGGGGACGCCATGGACAGGCTGGTCGCCCCGAGACCCACCAGCACCACGGCGAGCAGTGGGTCGGCCGCGGCCTCACCGCACACCCCCACGGGTTGGCCCAGCGCCTCCCCCGCCCGCCCCACCTTGGCCAGCAGGTGCAACAGCGACGGCTGCCATGGGTCCAGCAGCTCCGGCAGGCTCTCCAGAGTCCGGTCGGCCCCCATGGTGTACTGCGCCAGGTCGTTGGTGCCGATCGACACGAAGTCCACACGGCGCAGCAGCCGGTCGGCCAACAGCGCGGCGGCCGGCACCTCCACCATCACACCGACCTCGGTGATCCCGGCCGATCTCGCCAGTTCGGCGAACTCGCCCGCCTCCGCCGGGGTGGAGACCATCGGAGCCATCACCCGGACCCGGGCGGAGGCCCCGTCGGCGGCGGCCGCGTGTTCGGCCGCGGAGATCGCGGTGAGCTGGTCGGTGAGCAGCCGTGGGTGAAGCCTCGACGTACGGAACCCGCGCACGCCCAGGGCCGGGTTGGCCTCCTCACCCGTCGGCGCGAACTCCAGGGGCTTGTCCGAACCCGCGTCCAGGGTCCGCACCGTCACCACCCGACCGGCGAAGGCCCGGAACAACCGGGTGTAGGCCTCGGTCTGCTCGGCCACCGTGGGTGGCTCCGCCCGGTCGAGGAAGAGGAACTCGGTGCGCAACAGCCCGATCCCCTCGCTGTCGTGCGCGCCGGCCTCGTCCGGGTCGCCCTCGCCCGCGTTGAGCAGCAACGCGATCGGCACACCGTCGGCGGTACGGCCCGGCCCACCGGACTCGGCCAGCAGGATCCGGCGGCGTTCGGCCCGCCCCTGGATACGCTCGACGACCTCGGTGTCCGGGTCCACCTCGACGGTGCCCGCGTCGCCGTCCACCGCCACCGTCACACCGTCCACCAGGTGTTCCGCTCCCGAGCAGCCCACCACCGCGGGCAGACCCAGGGAGCGGGCCAGGATCACGGTGTGGCTGGTGGGACCGCCCAGTCGGGTGACGATGGCCTTCACCCTCGCCGGGTCGAGCCGCACCGTATCGGCCGGCGCGAGGTCCCGGGCGACCAACACGTACGGATGTCCGGGATCGGGCAGGCCCGGCATCGGGAGTCCGAGCAACACCGCCACCGCCCTGTCCCGGATGTCGGCCAGGTCGGCGGCGCGTTCGGCCAGGTACCCTCCGGCCGCGAGCAGAAGCTCCTGGTAGCGGCCGCACGCCGTATGGACCGCCCAGGCCGCCGGGCGACCTCCCCGGGCGAGCTCGCCGATCTGCCTACGCAGGTCGGGGTCTCGGGCCATCATCGCCAGGGTGGTCAGCACCGCGGCGGCCTCGCCCTCGACGTCGGCCGCCCGCGCGTCCAGTTCCGCGCCCACCTCGTCCAGGGCGGCGAGGGCGGCGCCCTCCTCCGCCGCCGGATCGTCGACCACGGGTTCGTGCGCGGGCAGGGCGGGCGGGTCGGCCATCCGGGCGACGGGCGCCACCGCGGCGCCCGGCCCGGCGGCGATGCCCTTGAGCGGGCCCTCGGGGGCGGGGCCGGAGGCCGGGTTCTGGACGGGTTCCGTCTGCGCCATGTGTGCTCTCCTGCGACTGATGGGGGCCGGCTGTGATGGTGGGGACGATGATCCGTCGGGTCCAGCCAACCCCGAAAACGGCGCCGGCGCCGGCCCCGATCCCGAATCTGTGGATAACCGGGCAGGGGCCGGCGTGCGCGCCTACCGGGGCCGGGCGTGGGTGTCTCCCGGAACGGTCAGGGCTCGATGGTCACCTTGACCGCGGTGCCCGCCGCGACCGTCTCGATCGCCTTGTGCACGTCGGCCAGCGGCATTCGTTCGGTGATGAGGTCGGCGACCGGCACCGCCCCGGTGGAGATGAGGTCGAGGGCGCGCTTGTTGTGTTCGGGGCTGGAGCCGTTGGCCCCGAAGATCGAGAGCTCCCGGTAGTGGACCGCGTTGGCGTCCAGCGCGATGATCGGCGCGTCCTTGGGCAGCCCACCGAAAAGGCTGATCCGGCCGCTGCGCGCCACCATCCGCACCGCGTCCTCCTGGGCCTTGCCGGACGCGGCCGCGGTGATGACCAGGTCCGCGCCCCGGTCGCCGGTCAGCTTCAGCACCTCGGCGACGGCGTCGGTGTCCGACCCGCAGATCGCGGCGTCGGGACGCACCAGTTCGGCGGACATGTCCAGGCGACCCCGGTTCAGGTCCACCAGGTACACCTCGGAGGCGCCCTTGGCCCGGGCCAGACGGACGTGCAGACAGCCGATGGGTCCGGCGCCGATCACCACCACCTTGTCGCCCTCGCCGACCCCGGCGATCTCCTGACCGTTGAGCACGCAGGCGAGGGGTTCGGCCACGGACGCCTCGGCGAGGGAGACGTTGTCGGGCACCCGGTTGACGCCGTCCACGGCCAGCACCGCCTCGGGGATGATCATGTACTCGGCGAACCCGCCGTCGTAGTGGTAGCCCATGGACTCCTGGCGCGAGCACACCGTGAACCGGCCGTCGGCGCACTCCACGCAGGTGCCGCACGGGATGGCGGCGATGACCTGTACCCGGTCCCCCTCCGACCAGCCGGTGACCCCCTCGCCGACCTCCACGATCCGACCGGAGATCTCGTGTCCGATCACCCGGGGCGGACGGATGTGGTGGTGACCGTGTCGGGAGATCTTGACGTCGGTGCCGCAGGTGGAGCAGTTGGCGACGGCGATCTTGAGCTGCCCCGCCCCCGGCGTGGGTTCGGGCGCCTGTTCCAGGCGGATGTCCCCGGGGGCGTAGAAACGGGCGACGAGCATGGTGGGGCCTTTCTTGTGGGGTCGGGGGCGGGGTGTCCGCCCCCGACCGTTCGAGGAAGCGGTGGCACGGGTCCACCGGGGGTACGCGGTGATCAGCCCGCGGCGGGGGCGAGCAGTTCGAGGACCTCGTCGGGGTCCTCCGCCGACCGGAGCCGCGCCGCCCTTTCGGGGTCGGTGAGGACCCCGGCCAGGGAGGACAGCACCCGCAGGTGTTCCTCGCCCGACGCGGCGATGCCGATGGCCACGTGCACGGTGGGACCGTCCCAGTCGACCCCCTCGGGGAACTGGACGACGGCGAGCGCCGCCTTGCGTACGAGGACGCGGGAGGCGTCGGTGCCGTGCGGGATGGCCACGCCCTCGCCCACGAAGGTGGGGATGGAGGCCTCCCGTTCGTGCATCGCGCTCACGTATCCGGGGTCGACCGCGCCCAACTCCACCAGCAGGGCGCCGCACTGGTCGATGGCGTCGGCGCGGTCGCGGGCGGTGCGGCCGAGCCGGACGGCGTCCGCGTTGAGGACGAGATCAGTCGCCAAGGGTCCCACCGTCCCGGATGGCCGCCTCCACCTTGGTGAACACGGGGTCGCCGAGGAACATCTGGAAACCGATGACGACGGTGTCGGGCACGCGGGTCCGGGCCCGGGCGACCAGGCCGGAGTGGCAGAGCACGAGGTCGGCGTCGTCGGGGACGCGGTCCACCGGGGAGTGCTCCACGGTGACGTCGTAGGGGGCGAGGGTCTTCTTGAGCTGGGTGGTGAGCAGGACGCTGCTGCCCATGCCGGCGTCGCAGGCGACGACGACCTTCTTGACGGCGGATCCTTCGATGGTGGCCATGTGGCCCTCCTGTGCTGAACCTGGACTGGGGGTGGTCTTGCGGCCCGGATGGGCCCGGACGGACGGCTAGGCGTCCTTGGTCTCCGCCGCCGCGGCGGCCTCGCGTTCGGCCTTGCGTTCGGCGCGCCCGAATCCGAGTAGGGCCGAGGCGATGAGGAACGAGACGACCGTACCGACGAGGACACCGGCGAGGACCGCGATGTGGTCGCCGCGCGGGGTGACCGCCATCAGGGCGATGATGCTGCCCGGTGCCGGGGTGGCGACGAGTCCGGCGTCGAGGAGCATGAAGGTGGTCACGCCGGACATGCCTCCGCCGATCACGGCCAGGAGGAGCTTGGGCTGGGCGAGGATGTACGGGAA
>NZ_JBEYLC010000058.1:0-35540 GCF_040635885.1 Nocardiopsis sp. NPDC006832
TGGGTGTCAGACCCCAAGGGCCCGTGCCCTGTGGGGATATCAGCATGCCCAGGGGCAGAAACACCGCGAACCCCCCGCCCAGAGCCACATTCCGGGACCGGAGTGGCTCCCGTTGGGGGTGTCGGCAGCACTCCTGGCGAGATCGGCCCCTACTGCGGCCACCCGCCCTACCGGTGCCACCCCCAGCACAGGTATCGGCCCACCGGCACCACCAACCCCGTGTTGTCTCTCCACCATGATGATCTTGCTCGTAGCGCCATGTTGGGCGCCCAACATGGCGCTACGAGCAAGATCATCGCCAAAGGGGCGCCGGTGCCGGCTACCGCGGGGACGCGCCCCACCACTCACCCGACCTGTAGCGGGCCCTTCGTGACCGGACCCGTCACGTAGTGGCGACGCGCTCCACGAGGACACCAGAGGGAGGGGAAGGGATCCGGCCGCTTGCGGCCGGAGCGGGCGAAGCCCGGGGCCGTTGGGACCTCAACCACTCTCCCCCCTTCCCCGATAGCCGCCAAACCGCCGCCCGCACCGTACGGGTCAAGGCCACCAACCACAGCGTCACAGAACCCGACATCGCCTTGACGCGTGCGGTGCGGGCGGCAACAATCACGCGGCGGGGAAGGAGGGAGAACCCACCCCACCCCGCCAGGCCACCAGCAGGATCACGACCCGAGGCGCCCCACCAACCCACCCCACCCCGCCAGGCCACCAGCAGGATCACGACCCGAGGCGCCCCACCAACCCACCCCACCCCGCCAGGCCACCGGCAGGTTCTCTAGCCGAGGCGCCCCACCCCCCACCCGCCACCCCCCGCCACCCCACACCCACCCACCTACCCTCACCACCCCAGAGTGGAGTTCCGGTTGGTGGACGACTTCTTTCCTGGATGGTGAGGCCTATGACAGGTGTCATCACCAATGCGGGGAGAACCTCATAGCGGATCGCTGACAGCGGTGACTGCATCTCCGGGTCACCTTTTGCGAGGCTGGAGGGTATGGCTTCCAGCGATCCCTCCACACCCCCGGGACCTTCCGGCTCGTCCTCCTGCTCGTCTTCCGACCCGTCTTCCGACGCGTCCGCCGGCCGATCCTCGGACCTGTCTTCCACCCCACATCCCGCCCGCTCCTCCAAAGCCGCCCGTCGGCAGCGCTCTTCCGCCGCACCGGGGCGGGTCTGGCTGGTCGCGCTCGGGGTCGGCGTGGTGGTCGCGGTGCTGGCCGGGCTGTTCGCGCCGGCCCGGTCCACGCCCGCTACCGGGGTGGCCGGGGACGCGCCGCTGGCGGCGGACGTGGAGCGGGTGTTGGGCGACCGAATGGTCGAGGTACAGGGGCTGTCCGTGGCCCGGTTCGACCTCGACGACCCGGATTCGGTGGAATGGGCCGCCGCGGGGAGCTCCGACGGCACCGCGCCGGTCGGTCCGGACACGCCGTTCGAGACCGGCTCGGTGATGAAGGTGATCACCGGGATGTTGCTCGCGGACATGGTGGAGCGGGGAGAGACCTCCCTGGACCGCACTCTCGCGGAGGTCTTCCCCGAGGTCGACTTCGATGATCCCGAGGTCGCCGACATCACCCTTCAGGAACTGGCCACCCACCACTCGGGGCTGCGGGCGACCCCGGACGGGGAGGCCGCGGCGGTCACCTTCCGCTCCATGCTCCTGATCAGCCCGTACGAGGGGGCCACCTCGCCGGTGGACGGGCTCTCGCACACCCGGGCCGGGCCCAAGGACCAATACGTCTACTCCAACCACGGCTTCGCGACCCTCGGGCACGCGCTGGCGGCGGAAGCGGGTGACGACTACCCGGACCTGGTACGCGAGCGCGTCCTCGATCCCATGGGCATGGACGACACCGAGGTCACCGCGCAACGCCCCGAAGGTGGAGCGTTGTCGTACTACGAGCCGGGCGTGCGGGTCGCTCCGTGGACCAACACCGAGTACGCGCCCGCCGGGATCTCCACCTGGAGCACGGTTTCCGACCTGGTCACTCTGGTCGCCGGGGTCGCCGACGGCAGCGCTCCGGGCGCGGACGCCGCCGACGTGGTGCTGGAGGATGTCCGGATCGGTGGGACGCCGTCGGAGGAGGAGCCCGCGACGGAGGCGGGCGGCGACACCGAACTGTCCATGGGGCTGGGTTGGCACGTCCTGGACACCCCCGAGCATGGTGAGGTCACCTTCCACAGCGGGAAGGTCTACGGTTCCTCCACCACGGTCCTGTTCGACGACGAGCGCGCCGTCGTCCTCATGGGCAACAGCTTCACGCTGCAGGAGGGGCCGCTGTCCCTGGGGTTGCTGGGTGACGAACCCGAGGAGGTGCTGTCGGCCCCTCCGAACACCGGGATGAACATGGCGTTGACCCTGCTCCCGCTGTTGCTTCCCCCGGTGCTGTTGCTCGCCCTGATGATCCGCCGCCGCACCTTGCTCACCCAGCGTCCGCTGGACCGCCTGCGGATCGTCTCGCTGAGCCTGGGCGCCGTGGCCTGGTGGGTCTACACCCAGCGCGGCGGTGTGTGGACGGATCTGCCCACCGAACTGTCCGCCGTCGCCGCGGGCATGGTCGCCACCGCGGTCACGGTCGGGGTGTGGCACTGGCGGCGGGTCCCGACGGAGGCGGGGCGATTCCGGTGGCTGCACGTCACGGTGTTCGTGTTCTCGGTGTTGTTCTCCCTGACCCTGCTCTCGCTGATGGTCTACGCCCTCCTCTTCGCCCGACAGTGAACCTTCGGAGGGTAGGAGGGAGACATGGGACATTCACGGAAATCACACCGCATCCCCTCGGCCGGGCTTTTCCTCTACGACCGTGACTGTGGTTTCTGCCAGCGGTCCGTCTCGTTCGCGCGGGAGCGTGTCCGAACCCGCACCGCTTTCGCGGCCTGGCAGGAGACCGATCTCAAGGCCTTCGGGCTCACCCCGGAGCAGGCCGACGAACAGGCCTGGCTGGTCCGTTCGGACCGGGGCCTGCTGGCCGGCGGTGACGCCGTCGCCGAGACCCTTCAGTTCGGCCGATTCCCCTTCCGGGAACTGGGCCGGCTGATGGCCCTGCCCGGGATGCGGGTGCTCACCCGGGCCGCCTACCGGGTGATCGCGGCCAACCGGTACCGTCTGCCCGGTGGCGGTGACACCTGTGCCCTTCCGCCCCCACGTGATGGTTGACCCCCAGTAGGAAAGAGGCCCCGCGTTGACCTCGTTGGCCCAGGCCGCCGAAGAGACCATCCCCCTCGGCCCGCTCATCCTGGTGGTGCTGTCCATGCTGGGCGGCACGGTGGCGTTGGTGCTGATGGGGGTCTACGGCGCGCAGCGCAAGATCAAGCCCAACGACTTCTTCGGGGTCCGCACCAGGTTCACCCGGTCGAGTGACACCGCCTGGTACGCGGTGCACGAGGCTTGCGCCCGTTGGTCGATCCTGGGCGGGATCGCCTTCCTGCCCGCAGCGATCGTCACCCCGTTCCTCTCCGACCCCAACGCCCAGATCGTCGCGATCCTGGCGCCCACGACCGTGGGTATGGTGCTGCTGGTGGTGGGGTCCTGGCGTGGGCACAAGGTCGCCCGCGAACGCTTGGCCCGCGAAGCCTCAGGCCGCCCGTAGCCTCCGGCACACCGTCAGCAGCCGCTCGCGCAGCACCGCGCCGCGTTCGGCGAAGTCGCGCTGGTGCTCCATGTACGCGGCCTTGCCCTCGGCCGTCTCGATTCGCACGGGCTCATACCCCCACTCCCGCAGGTCGTAGGGGGAGGCACGCATGTCCAGTGTGCGGATCTCCCTGGACAGCTCGAAGCAGTCCACGATCAACTCGGACGGCACCGCCGGCGTGAGCTTGTACGCCCACTTGTACAGGTCCATGTTGGCGTGCAGGCAACCCGGCTGGTCCAGGTCCACCTGGGTCTCTCGGGTGGGCGAAAGGGTGTTGCGCGGACGCGCGGGCTCGGTGAAGAACCGGAACGCGTCGAAGTGCGAGCACTGGATCCGGTGCGACTCCACCACCCGGTCGGTGCCCTCGTTCCCCAACCGCAGTGGAACCCGGTCGTGGCGAACCTCCGACGTTCGGTACACCATCGCCCACTCGTGCAGACCGAAGCAGCCAAGGTGCGCCGGACGCGAGGCCACCGCCGACAGCAATCGCTCCACGAAGTCGAGCACGGGTCGGGCCGCCAGGAACGCGGGCACGTCCAGGCCCACCCCGCCACCGTCGAGTTCGGTGTAGAAGCGCTCCGACAGTCGCTCGCGCGCGCCCTCCCCGGCCAGGGCCGTGCCCACCCCGGGGTGCCAGCGCCGCAGCCGCGCCGGCTTGAGGTTGTAGTAGGTGAACAGGAAGTCCTCGACCGGGTGCGGTTCGCCCTCGCGGCGTCGCCTCAGGTGGTCGGCGGTGAGCGCGTCGACGCGCTCGGCGTGCCGTTCGGCGCGTTCACGCTGGTCGGTCTCGGCCAACATGGTCCTGGTGGTCCCGGTCATCGTCCCCATCACGGCTCCCAGGGTATGGTCCCCGGTGTGCAGATCCCCACCGACGAACAGATCCGGTCCCTCCACGAGAGGTACGCGCCCAACGCCGAGGCCTTCGAGCGCGTGTACACGCACTGCCAGGTGGTGTGCGCGGTCGCCGAACAGCTCCTCGCCCGCGCGCCCGCGAAGGTCGACGTCGACCTGGTCCGGGCGGGCTGCCTGTTGCACGACATCGGTGTCTACCGCCTGGTCGACGCTTCGGGTCGCATCGCCCACGACCGTTACGTGAGCCACGGTGTGCTCGGCCACGAACTCCTCGCCGCCGAGGGGCTGCCCGAGACGCTGTGCCGGTTCTGCTCCCACCACACCGGTGTGGGGGTCACCGCCGACGACGTGCGGTCCCAGGGGTTGCCGATCCCGGTCGCCGACTACCTCGCCGAGACCCCGGAGGAGGAGCTGGTGATGTACGCGGACAAGTTCCACAGCAAGACGCGACCGCCGGTCTTCCACTCCGTGGAGAGCTACGCGGCCAAGGTCCGCCGCTTCGGCGCGGACAAGGAGGTCCGCTTCAAGGCACTCGTGGAGAGCTATGGGGAGCCCGACCTCGCGGAGCTCTCCGCCAGGTTCGGTCACCGCACGCTCTAGCCGGACTAGTTGGACTGTTGCACCGGAAGGTGCCGGCCCAGGTATCCCACGTACACGCGGTTGCTGGTCTCCGGTCCCAGGTCGGGGAAGAAGTACAGCCGCGGGCAGATGCCGTATTCGATGTCCAGCTTGATGTGCGCGTACATCGGTACCCGCCCGGTCGGGTCCACCTCGTGCGGCACCCGGAAGAACCGCTTCTCGTTGAGTTTGCCGCGGTTGCGCACGTAGTCCGATTCCTGTGACGCCAGCCGTTTGACCGGGATCACCCGGTAGCCGTCCGGGGGATCACGCAGGTAGGAGTGGAACCCGAGCCCGCTGCCGGGGTTGTCGAACTGGTAGCGGGCGTAGTCGTTGAGCGCGAGCAGCGCTTCCCAGGCCCGGGTCACCCACAGGGCCTCCTTGCGGCTGTCGGCCAGTTCGTACACCGTCTGGTCCTCCAGGGTGAAGAACAGGTGTGGCAGCACGACGTCGTCGGTGATGCGCTCCAACAGCTCGGCCACGCTCGTGGGCGGTCGCCGTTCGGGGTCGTTCGGGGCGGGGGTGGCGGCCAAGCGGAACAGACCCTCCTCGCGGGCGCGTTCGCGCAGCCAACGCGCCTCGTAACGGGCGGACCGGGTGCCCTCCCTCGCGGTGTTCAGCTCCTCGGCCAGGTCCGCGCTCTCGTCGAGTAGTTGCCGGCGTTCCTCCGACAGATCCCCGATGCGTGTGTTGAGCCGGCGTACCTCCTCCCGAAGCCGTTGGAGTTGCTGTTCCTGGGCCTTGGCGGCGGCCAGCTCCGCGGTGGTCGCCGAGTCCTGTTCCGACCTGTGTGCGATTGCGTGCTCCGGTCCGTTGGTCGGTGCGGGAGCGAGTGAGGTGGGGTCTTGGCGCAGGTCATCGGTCTCTTCGCGCAGGAGGGTGTCGATCGCCCTGAGCGCTTCGGGTAGTCCCAGGGCCACGGCGTTGTCGCGCACCCGCCGGGACAGGGCGGCGCCGACCCAGTTGCGCAGGCGTTCGCCGTCCCGCGCCGTGTCCAGGGTGGAGGGGCTCATCCGGGGGTGTCGTGAGGAGTCCGCCTCGTCCCGGGGGTCCACCGAAGGCAGGAACGTGCGTACACCGCCGGCGGGTATGTCCAGGTCACGGGGGAGGATCGCGGCCATGCGATCCAGCGCCGCGGCGTCCAGCACGTATCCGGCGCACATGCCGGTGCAGCGGGACAGGGCACCGGCCATGGAACCACGCCAGGCGGCCACGGTCACGTCCCCGGGGGCGCCGGTGGCGACGATCGCCAGGCGTCTGAGCGGATCACGGATGGCCGAGAGCAGGGCGGCCACGTCGGTGTCGTCGCGCCCCCGCACGATCCGGGGGGCGGGCGGCAGCGCGTGGGCGCCGTCATGGGCGTTGACCGCCTCCAACAGCATGCGCGCGGCCTCGGGGGGCATCACCTCCAGGCGGGTGACCTCCGGGGAGATACCGGGCGCGGGGTCGACGGTCATGTCCAGCCACAGGTAACGCCAGGGGGAGAGTTCGGGGTCGACCACCACGGTGACCAGGGTGCGCCACACCCCGTCGGGTTTGTCGGACTCGGTGGTCAGCCGTAGGAAGGTGAGGCCCTCGTCGGTGTTGTCGTGCCGGGCGATCAAGGCCCGGGACCGATTGCTGAGGTCGTAGCGACCCGAGGAGCCGAAGTCCACGCGCGCTCCGGAGTTCCCGCGTTTGCTCAACCACCGTGAGAGAACCGTCGAGGCGACGGCGGCGAGATCCCCGTCGTCGTCCGGGACGGCGACGAGCGTGCGGTAGACGAGCGGCAATGGCACTCCCGGGTTCCCGTCGACGGCGGTGGACCCGAGGGCCTGTCCGAACACGCTGGCAGGGCCCTCTCCCACCACTGTGTATCAAGGACCGCTCCCGCGCCAGCCGGTCAGCGTAAGAACCGTACGTGATCGTGTGCTCCAGTGTGGCCAACTCGGAGACCGGCTTTGGCAAGGGTGGACAAGCGCGATTCCGTTCCCGGGGTCTAGCGTCGCGGACATGACCACGCACCCGTTCTGGCTCGCCGGCACCGCGACCACCGGCGACACCGAGATGACCGTCCTCAACCCCTACACCGGCGAGGCCGCGGGCACCGTGTCCGTGCCCACCCCGGAGCAGGTGCAGGAGGCCGTGGCCGCCGCGCACACGGTCGCCTCGCGCGCCGCCGCGCTGCCCGCGCACGTCAAGGCCACCGCCCTGGACCGCATCGCCCGGCGCATCGGTGAGCGCTCCGAGGAGATCGCCCAGGTGATCACCGCCGAGAGCGGCAAGCCGATCAAGTGGTCCCGGGTGGAGGCAGGGCGCGCCGCGTCCGTCTTCCGCTGGGCCGCCGAGGAGGCCCGTCGGGACAGTGGGGATCTCCAGCGACTGGACACCGACGCCGGTGGTACCGGCCGCATGGCCCTGATCCGCCGCGTGCCCAAGGGTCCGGTCCTGGGCATCTCCCCGTTCAACTTCCCGATCAACCTGGTCGCGCACAAGATCGCGCCCGCGATCGCGGTGGGCGCGCCCATCATCCTCAAGCCCGCGCCGGCCACCCCCATCACCGCGCTGTTGCTCGGCGAGATCATCGCCGAGACCGAGTTGCCCGCCGGCATGGTGTCCGTACTGCCCATGCCGAACGAGTCCGCGGCCGCGCTCATCACCGACGAGCGTCTGCCCGTTGTCTCCTTCACCGGCGGCGCCTTCGGCTGGGAGATCCAGCGCCGCGCCCCGCACAAGCACGTCACCCTGGAACTCGGGGGCAACGCCGCCGCGGTCGTGCTGGACGACGCCGACCTGGACTGGGCGGCCCGACGCGTGGCCCTGTTCGGTAACAACCAGGCCGGCCAGGTGTGCATCGGTGTGCAGCGGGTCGTGGTCACCGACACCGTGCACGACGAGTTCGTGCGGCTTCTGGTCGACCGGGTCGAGGAACTCGGTACCGGCGATCCCGCCGATGACAAGACCGACGTGGGCCCGATGGTCGACGAGCCCGCCGCCGAACGCGTGGCCGCCTGGGTGGAGGAGGCGGTGTCCGCGGGGGCGCGCGTGCTCACCGGCGGTACCCGCGACGGCGTGACCGTGGCGCCCACCGTCCTGGCCGACGCCCCCGCCGACGCCAAGGTGGTGCGCGAGGAGATCTTCGGTCCGGTCCTGGTGATCCAGCGGGTCGCCGACACCGACGCCGCCTTCGCCGCGGTCAACGACAGTGCCTTCGGGCTCCAGGCCGGCGTGTTCACCCGGGACCTGCCCACCGCCTTCCGGGCCCACCGGGAGCTGGAGGTCGGCGGCGTGGTGGTCGGCGACGTCCCGACCTTCCGCGCCGACCAGATGCCCTACGGCGGGGTCAAGGGCTCCGGTGTGGGCAAGGAGGGCGTGCGTTCGGCGATGACCGACCTCACCGACGAGCGTGTCCTGGTCCTCACCGGCATCGACCTGTAGGGGTCCGCGCACGCGAGTGACCGGTGACCGCGGAGCAGGAGTGGCGGTCACCGGCCGTGGGTGAGGGAGGTCTACAGTCCCGAGGCCCGCTCGTACAGGTGCCGGGCCTCGGAGCCCAGCCGTGGCCCGTACTGGATGGTGCGGTCGTCGGCGTACTTGAAGCTCACCACCGAGGCGATGTTGCCCTGCCCGGTGGACGGGTCGAAGTCGGCGAACCACGGTCCTCCGCTGGACCCCTGGGTCATGGAGCAGCGGACCCCGTTGGCGGTGGTACCACCGGTGTCCGGGACCGTCCGGCCCGAACAGTAGTGCAGGTTCTTGCCGTCGAAGGGTGAGGCGGACGGGTAGCCGAACGTGTACACCTGCACGCCCTGGTTCACCCGATCCTCGGTCCAGGTGTCGAAGGAGAGCCGCTGGGACCCGACCCGCTCCTGAACGGTGGTGGAGTCGGCCTCGTTGAGCACGACCATCGCGAAGTCGTAGCTGTCGTCCGCCTCCTTCGCCCACTTGGGGGAGACGATCAGGTCGCGGGCGGTGAACTTGCCGTGGGGGGCGTCACCGTCGTCGTGACCGGGCACGAAGGTCCAGTTGCGGGCCCAGGCGCCCTTTCCGTCCTTGGCGCAGTGACCGGCGGTCACCAGGGTGCTCTCGTTGGCGGAGTCCACGACGGAGGCCGAACAGGTGAAGTCGCGCCCGTCCATGGTCAGGTACACCTTGCCGGTGGTGCGGGTGACGAGTCCGCCGTCGTTCCAGGTCTCGCCCTCGCTGTCGGGCCGGGCGGCCTGCGGTTCCACGGCGTCGTCGGTGGGGGCCTGGAGCGTGGGCTCGGTGATCTCCAGGGCGGAGTCGACCAGGGCGGTGATGGGTCGCGCGGCGGCCATGCGCTCGTCGGTCCAGTAGTCGAGGATCTCGGCGTGCTGGTCCTGGGTGACCGCGCCGGCCTGGTGGGCCACCCCGTCCACTCGGGTGGTGGGCGAGTGGCCGGCCTGGGTGACGGCCGACGTGGGTGCGGGAAGATTGTCGATCATCGCCAAGCCCGCGAGGGCGACGGTGGCGGCGGCCAGCGGGGCGATGACCTTGTATTTGGTGGACGAGGTCATGGCCCGATCTTTGCACACTCGCGGTTATCGAATGGCTACTTTGGGTTTGTGTCCTCGGTTTTTCGGGAAGAAGGCCCGGACGCCCTCGGCGGAGGGCGTCCGGGCCGCCGATTCGGAAACGGTCCCGCCTTATCGGGTGAAGGGGATGCTCACCTGAGTGGGCGTCTCCTCGAGAGAGGTCACCTCGACCCTGTTCCCGGTCCGGCTCTCCGCGGTGTAGCGGGCGTCGCGGCTGTCCACCACGACCGCCAGTCGATGCCCGGCCGGTACGTCCCACACCACCGAGGACAGCTCGGTCTCCACCGTCACGGGCTCACCCGGGGTGGCGTCGCGCAACGTGTAGGGGGCGTGGCTCAGCAGCGAGCCGGTGCCCCGGTCGTTGATCGCGTACAGGTACACGAACACCGACTGGTCGGCGGCGGTCGGGGTGACCGTGAACGTCACCTCGGGGGTGCCGGCCACGCGTGCGCCGTCGGGATAGGTGGGGCTGGTCCACACGGCCGCCCGGTACCGGTCCACGGTGGGCAGCAGGACCCCGGTGGGAACGTCGAAGAACTGCTGGAGCGCGCCGGAGAGCAGCACGGTGCCGCTCTCGGCGGTGCTGCCTATCCCGGTCCGGAAGTCGTAGTCCCAGCCGGTCTGCGGCTCCGCCTCCATCGCCCCGGTGCTCTGCCAGCGCAGCCAGTCCTTGCTGGGCTCGCCGAGGTAGTACTCATCGGTGTCGGTGGTCACCGACGGCCAGTCGGCGTGCGAGGACCACTCGCTTCCGTTGTTGGGCTTGACGAGCACGGGCTGCTCGGTGTCGATGCCGTTGTCCTCGCCCTTGAGGTGGTGGTCGAACCAGCGTCCCAGGTCCTCCCAGACCTCGTTGGGCAGGCCGAACGCGCCGAACGCCTCGGCGGTGGCGTGGTCGCCGGGGGTGAGCATCATGCGCTTGGGGCCGGAGAGCTCCTCGTAGAAGTCGGCCATGTGCCCGACGGGGAACATGCCGTCGTTCCAACCGTGCGCGATCATCACGGCGGTTCCGTTGGCGTTGAGCCGATCCACCTTGGTGCTCGCGGAACGGTCCGGGGCCATCTCCAGGATGGGGTCGACGTTGCCGCCGCGGTACTCGTGCTCGACCTCCCGGAGTAGTTCACCGGGACGCCCGACCAGGTTGCCGGCGAGGAGCAGTAGTTCGGCGGACTGTACGTCGATGGTCTCGTTCGGGTAGAGGGAGGCCTCCAGGTCGGCCCAGCCGCTCATGGAACCGACGACCTTGACCCGCTCGTCCTCGGCGGCGGTCAGCAGGCTGATGCCCGCGCCGTAGGAGATGCCGGCCATGCCGATGCGGTCGGCGTCGGAGTCGGTGTTGGCCAGGGCCCAGTCGATGACGGCACTGGCGTCGGCCCGGTCCTCGGGGCCGGCGACCTCGATGCCGCCGCCGGAGTCCCAGAAGCCGCGCGAGCTGTAGGTGACGACCTGGTAGCCGGACTCCTCGGCCAGCTTCTTGGCGGCGCCCACGTAGAGGAGGTGCGGGGTGCCCCAGGCGGACGGCATGACCAGCAGCGGGTGCGGGCCCTCCACGCCGGTGGGGGTGATCACCTTGGCCTTCAGCTCGGTGCCGTCGTGGCTGACGATGGTCTCGTAGCCGATCGTGGAGCCGACGCTCTGCGCGGCGGCGGGGGCGGGGGAGAGGAGCGCGGCGGCCAGGACGGACGCCACGAGGATGGACAGGATCCGGGGGAGCGCGCCGCTCAGGGCGCCTCTGGGGGTGGGGGTCATTCGAAACCTCGAAGGGGGAGGGGCGGGGAGGCTCCGATGGGTCGCGCCGGCGCCATCGGGGGAGGGTCGGGGTGCGTGTTCGGTCGTGCCCGACCGTGCTCGGCGTCACTTTCTACTGTGGCGTAACTTACTCACCGGTTAAGTTAGGCGAACGACGTTCCCGTGTAAAGCCCCGGCCGTCTCCCCGACGTTTCCGCGTTGTCCACAGGCCCCCGACGCCGATCCGAGAATTGGGCGACAATGGAGGGGTGCGAGAAGAACAGCAGCGAACAGTAGTGATCCTCGGGTCCACCGGTTCCATCGGTACCCAGGCCATCGACATCGTCCAGCGCAACCCCGAACGTTTCCGCGTGGTGGGTCTGGCCGCCGGCGGTGGGAGGGTGGACCTGCTCGCCAAGCAGGCCGTGCGGCTCGGCGTCGAACGAGTGGCCGTGGCCGATGAGTCCCGAGCGGCCGAGCTCACCCGCCTGTTGACCGAACAGGGCTCCTCCGCCCAGGTGCTGACCGGCGGTGAGGGTGTGGCCGCGCTGGCCGGGAACCCCTGCGACGTCGTCCTCAACGGCATCACCGGGGCCCTGGGGCTGGAGTCCACGCTCGCCGCGCTGCGCGCCGGCGCCACCCTGGCCTTGGCCAACAAGGAGTCCCTCATCATCGGTGGTCCGCTGGTGCGCGATCTGGCCGCACCCGGCCAGATCGTCCCGGTCGACTCCGAGCACTACGCCCTCGCCCAGTGCTTCCCGTACCGACCAGAGGGCGAGCTCACCAGCCCCGCCCAGGGTCTGGTCCGCGCCGAGCTCTCGGAGGTGCGGCGCCTGGTCGTCACGGCCAGTGGCGGGCCCTTCCGCGGCCGCCGGGCCGAGGAACTGGCGAACGTCACGCCCGAACAGGCGTTGAACCACCCCACCTGGAGCATGGGACCGGTCATCACCGTCAACTCCGCCACCCTGGTCAACAAGGGGCTGGAGGTGATCGAGGCCAACCTGCTGTTCGACGTTCCCTTCGATCGCATCGACGTGGTCGTCCACCCGCAGTCGATCGTGCACTCGATGGTCGAGTACGTGGACGGCACGACCCTGGCCAAGGCCAGCCCACCCAGCATGATGATCCCCATCGCCTACGGCATGAGCGCCCCGGAACGCGTCCCGGACGCCGCCCCCGGCATGGACTGGACCAAGGCGCAGAGCTGGACCTTCGAGCCGCTCGACCACGAGGCCTTCCCCGCGGTGCGCATCGCGGCCGAAGTCGGTGCGGCCGGCGGCACCGCCCCGGCGGTGTACAACGCGGCCAACGAGGAGGCGGTCGACGCGTTCCTGCGTGGGAACCTCGCGTTCCCGGCGATCATGGACACCGTGTCCCGGGTAGTCTCGGAACACCAGCGGACGGATCGGCCGGGTTCCACGCCCCTGACCCTGGACGACGTCTACGCCGCAGACACCTGGGCCCGAACCCGCGCTCGCGAACTTCTCGCCCGCGGCTGAGGACCGACCTGGCTTGAGGAGAGATACATGGTCGTGCTGTTGACCGTGGTCGGCATCATCCTGCTCGTCCTGGGACTGCTGTTCTCGATCGCCTGGCATGAGCTCGGCCACATGGCCACGGCCAAGATGTTCGGCATCAAGTGCACCGAGTTCATGGTCGGGTTCGGAAAGACCCTGTGGTCCACCCGCAAGGGCGAGACCGAGTACGGCATCAAGGCGGTGCCACTGGGCGGGTTCGTGCGGATGGTCGGGATGCTCCCGCCCGCCCGCCGTACCGAGGACCAGGGCGCCCGTAAGATGTCGCGCTGGCGGGCCCTGGCCGAGGACGCCCGCGAGGCCTCCTACGTGGAGTTGTCCCCCGAGGACGAGGACCGTCAGTTCTACCAGCGTTCCCCGTGGAAGCGGCTGATCGTCATGTTCGCCGGCCCGGGCATGAACCTGGTGCTGGGAACGGTGCTGCTCGGCGTGCTCTTCATGGGCATCGGTGTGTACCAGGACACCAACGAGGTCGGTGTCGTCAACGAGTGCGTGGTCCCACAGAGCGCCTCCATCACCGAGTGCACCGACGACCTGCCGGCCACCCCCGCCCACGAGGCCGGGCTGCTGCCGGGTGACGTCGTGGTGTCCGTGGGCGGTACCGACACCCCCGACTGGGCTTCGGCCAGCCGTGAGATCCGGGTGTCGGACGGCCCCACCGAGTTCGGCATCGAACGCGACGGCGAAGAGCTCACCACCGAGGTGGACATCGTCCAGAGCGAGCTGCCCGCCCGCGACCAGGCCGGTGAGATCGTCTACGAGACCGACGAGGACGGCGACAACGTCTACGACGAGAGCGGCCGTCGGATCCCGGCCGTGGAGACCGTCGGCTTCCTGGGCATCCACTTCGCCAAGGAACGCGGCACGCTCACCGTGGCCGAGTCCGCCGGTGAGGTCGGCGAGATGCTGGTCGGCGTCGGTCAGGCCATCGTGGCGCTGCCGAGCAAGGTTCCCGAGGTGTTCGGCGCGGCCTTCCTGGGCGAGCAGCGCACCGAGGACTCTCCCGTGGGCATCGTCGGTATCTCCCGCATCGGCGGCGAGATCATGTCGCAGGGTCTGCCCCTGGTGGACACCGCGGCGATGATGATCAGCATCCTGGCCGGCGTCAACTTCTTCCTGTTCGCCTTCAACATGGTGCCGATCCTGCCGCTGGACGGCGGGCACATGGCCGGGGCGCTCTGGGAGTCCATCAAGAGGTGGACGGCGCGTCTGTTCAAGCGGCCCGACCCGGGCCCGGTGGACATCGCGCTGCTCACCCCGGTGGCCTATGTCGTGGTGGTGTGTTTCCTGGTGTTCAGCGTGATCCTGCTCGTGGCGGATCTGGTCAATCCGGTCATGCTGTTCGGTTGAACGGTGTGAGTGCCACCACGAGAGGCCGAGCACCGGCTCCGGGGCGGGTAACCTTGGACGAGCGTTCCGGGAACGACGGCAACGGCCCTGGCCGACCGGACGGAGCACCCGAACGTGGATCCGGGCGCCGCCGCGCCCTTCTCACGAACCGCGACATCAATTGCCGCCGTCCCTTTCCGGTGGCAGACGAGGTGAATCAAGCGTGACCGTCGATCTCGGTATCCCCGTCACCCCTCCGCGTCCTCTGGCCACGCGCCGCGAGACACGGCAGATCATGGTCGGGAACGTCCCCGTGGGCGGGGACGCTCCGGTGTCCGTGCAGTCGATGACGACCACCCGCACCTCCGACATCAACGCGACCCTGCAGCAGATCGCCGAGCTCACCGCCTCGGGTTGCCAGATCGTCCGTGTGGCCGTGCCCACCAACGACGACGCCGACGCGCTGCCGATCATCGCCAAGAAGTCGCAGATCCCGGTGATCGCGGACATCCACTTCCAGCCCAAGTACGTGTTCGCGGCCATCGACGCGGGCTGCGCGGCGGTACGCGTCAACCCGGGCAACATCAAGAAGTTCGACGACAAGGTCGCCGAGATCGCCAAGGCCGCGAACGACGCGGGCACCCCGATCCGCATCGGCGTCAACGCCGGTTCGCTCGACAAGCGCCTGCTGGCCAAGTACGGCAAGGCCACCCCCGAGGCCCTGGTGGAGTCGGCACTGTGGGAGTGCTCCCTGTTCGAGGAGCACGGTTTCCGCGACATCAAGATCTCGGTCAAGCACAACGACCCGGTCGTGATGGTCAACGCCTACCGTCTGCTGTCGCAGGCCTGCGACTACCCGCTGCACCTGGGCGTCACCGAGGCCGGTCCGGCCTTCCAGGGCACGATCAAGTCCTCGGTGGCCTTCGGCGCGCTCCTCTCGGAGGGCATCGGCGACACCATCCGCGTCTCCTTGTCCGCGCCGCCGGCCGAGGAGGTCAAGGTCGGCAACCAGATCCTGGAGTCGTTGGGTCTGCGTGAGCGCGGTCTGGAGATCGTCTCCTGCCCGAGCTGTGGTCGCGCCCAGGTGGACGTGTACACGCTGGCCGAAGAGGTCACCGCGGGCCTGGAGGGCATGGAGGTGCCGCTGCGCGTGGCCGTCATGGGCTGCGTCGTCAATGGTCCGGGTGAGGCGCGCGACGCCGACCTGGGTGTGGCCTCCGGCAATGGCAAGGGCCAGATCTTCGTCAAGGGCGAGGTCATCAAGACCGTCCCCGAGTCCAAGATCGTGGAGACCCTCATCGAGGAGGCCCTGCGCATCGCCGAGGAGATGGGTGAGGCCGGCGTGGAGGGTGAGCCCAGCGTGTCCGTGGGCTGACGCCACCTTCTCCCCGAGTGCTTCGCGAAAGGGGGAGCGCGGTCGAACACCGTGCTCCCCCTTTCGCGTGCTCGGGGTCGGGGGCGTCAGACCGTGTGTCGTGCGTCACGTGGTGGTGCGTTTTCTTGTCCCGGTGCGCATGAATGCCCTGCGAAAACCCGACAAACGCAATGAATGTGGGTCATGTTACTCAGGCAACACCATTAGCGTTGCCTAGGGCACATTTCGGGAGACCCCCACCGTGCCGATCCCACTGATCAGCGAGGAGACAATTCGTGGTGGAGCAGAAGACACCCGCGCGGGTGGGCGCGGGCGTGCCCACGCTTGGTCGACGCCTGTCCAGGCGCAAGCCGGTCGAGAAGTTGGTGGCCGAGACCGAGAGCGGGCACGGGCTGCGCCGCACGATGGGCTTTTGGCAGCTGTCCATGATCGGCATCGGCGCCACTCTGGGCACCGGCATCTTCGTCGTCCTCGGTGAGGCCGTCCCGATCGCCGGTCCCGCCGTCATCCTCTCGTTCGTCCTGGCCGGCGTCACCGCGCTCTTCTCCGCCCTGGCCTACGCGGAGATGGCCGGGATGATCCCCGCGTCCGGCTCCGCCTACTCGTACTCCTACGCCACGATGGGCGAGTTCATGGCCTGGGTGTGCGGCTGGTGCCTCATGCTCACCTACGGGGTCTCGGTGGCCGCCGTCGGCGTCGGCTGGGGGCAGTACATCGACGAACTGCTTCAGCTGACCACCGGGCTGTCGATGCCCGAGGCGTTCCTGGTCGGCCCCCTCGAAGGCGGGCTGATCAACCTGCCCGCCGCCATCGTGGTGCTGCTGTCGATGTTCGCCCTGCTGGTCGGGGTCAGGGAGAGTACCCGCGCCAACGCCGTCATGGTCGCCGTCAAGGTGGCCGTGCTGGTCATGTTCGTGGCCATCGCCGTCACCGCGGTCCAGGACGGCAACTTCGCCCCCTTCATGCCCATGGGCATGGCGGGAGTCTCCGCCGCGGGCGCCACCCTGTTCTTCTCCTACATCGGCTTCGACTCCGCCTCCACCGCCAGCGAGGAGGCCAAGAACCCGCAGCGCGACCTGCCTCGCGCCATCATGTTCTCGATGATCGTGGTCACCGCGATCTACTGCCTGGTGGCGTTCAGCGCCGTGGGTGCCATCAACTGGACCGAGTTCGTCGAGGGGCGGACCTCCCTCGCCGGTATCCTCACCGTCGTCACCGGCACCCCGATCTGGGCGGTCATCTTCGCCGCCGGCGCCGTCCTGGCCCTGGCCAGCGTCGTGCTGGTGGTCCTGTACAGCCAGACCCGCATCCTCTACGCGATGTCGCGCGACGGCCTGATCCCCAAGGCCTTCTCCAAGGTCGACGCCAAGGGCACCCCGCGCGCCAACACCGTCATCACCTCGGTGCTCATCGCGCTGCTGGCGGCGCTCGTCCCGCTGGGTCCGCTCGCCGACGCGACCGCCATCGGCACGCTGTTCGCCTTCGCCCTGGTCAACGTGGCCGTCCTGGTGCTGCGCCGGAACCGCCCCGACCTCAAGCGTGCCTTCCGGATGCCCGGCGCTCCGGTGACCCCGGTCCTGGGTGTCCTGGCCTGCGCCTACCTCATGTTCAGCATGTCGCTGAGCGTATGGATCGCCTTCGGCGTCTGGTTGGCGCTGGGGCTGGCGATCTACTTCGGCTACAGCATGCGTCGCTCGGAGCTGGAGCGGGAGGACACGGTCGAAGTCAACGCTTGACCGGCCCGTTCGCGCATCGATCCGTCGTCGAAACGGCATAACTCGCAACGGAACGTCGTTTCGGCGCACGGATCCGACGCCTTGTCGCGCCTAGAGTGGACGCGGTCCGAAGACGATCCACCAGGGAGGACGGACGATGCCGAACCCACTGCGGGTCGCCCTCGACCAGGGCACCGGACGCAGCGGCGACACCGACTCCGCCCTCCGCCGGCTCCAGGAGAGCGCCCGTGCCGCCGCGGCGCGGGGCGCGGACCTCTTGGTGACCCCGGAGATGTCCCTGACCGGTTACAACATCGGTGCCAGGGTCCGGGAACTGGCCGAACCCGCCGACGGCCCGCTCTTCGAGGCGGTGGCCCGGATCGCCGGCGACTCCGGGGTGGCCGTGGTCTACGGTTTCGCCGAACTCGCCGACGGTCGGGTGTACAACGCGGTGCGGCTCGTGGACTCCGACGGGGTCTCCCGCGCGCTCTACCGCAAGACGCACCTGTTCGGTGACCTGGACCGGAACCTGTTCGACCCTGGCGAGGAACTCGTCGTCCAGGCCGACCTCGACGGCCACCGGCTCGGGTTCATCGTCTGTTACGACGTGGAGTTCCCCGAGATCGTGCGGGCCCACGCGGCGGCCGGTACGACCCTGCTGATCGTGCCGACCGCCCTGATGGCGCCCACCACCTCGGTCGCCACCCTCCTGGTGCCGGCCCGGGCCATGGAGAACCAGATCCATCTCGCCTACGTGAACCGTTGCGACGCCGAGGGCGAGCTCGACTACGTCGGGCTGAGCACCCTGGTCGGCCCGGACGGCGTCGAGCTGTCGCGCGCCGGCCCCACCGAGGAACTGCTGGTCGGCGACGTCGACCCGACCGCCGTCGAGGCCGCGCGCACCGAGCCGTTCTACCTGCGTGATCGCCGTATCGACCTGTACGGCCGCTGAACCCACCACCGCGTCACCACCCCAGCCCCAGTGAAGGAGGGCCTTCATGACGTCCGCCGTGCCCACGTCCGCCGGTGCCGCCCCGCAGGGTGAGCGGCCCCTGAACATGTGCGGGCCCGACTTCCCGTTCGCCTACGACTCCTACCTGGACCACCCGGCCGGGCTGGGCCAGGTGCCCGCGGAACACCATGGCACCGAGGTCGCCGTGATCGGCGGTGGGCTGTCCGGCATCGTCACCGCCTACGAGCTCATGAAGATGGGCTTGAAACCGGTGGTCTACGAGGCCGACCGGATCGGTGGTCGTCTGCGCACCGAACGCCTGCCCGGCGCTCCCGAGGACGTGGTGGCCGAGATGGGCGCCATGCGGTTCCCGCCGTCCTCCACCGCGTTCTGGCACTACGTGAACCGCGTGGGTCTGGACACCACCGCCTTCCCGAACCCGCTCTCGCCGGCCACCCCGAGCACCGTCGTGGACCTCAAGGGCAGGACGCACTACGCCACCGATCTGGACGACCTGCCCGAGGTCTACCGCGAGGTCGCCCGGGCCTGGGACCGGACCCTGGAGAGCGTCGACCACAGCCGCATGCAGAAGGCGATCCGTGAGCGCGACGTCGCCGTCCAGAAGGAGATCTGGAACCGGCTCGTCGAGAAGCTGGACGACCAGACCTTCTACGGTTTCCTGTGTCAGGCCCCGGGCTTCTCCTCGTTCCGCATGCGGGAGATCTTCGGCCAGGTGGGCTTCGGTACCGGCGGCTGGGACACCGACTTCCCGAACTCCATCCTGGAGATCCTGCGGGTCACCTACACCGGTGCGGACGACGACCACATGAGCATCGTCGGCGGGGTCGACCGACTGCCGCGACGCCTGTGGGAGGACACTCCGGACAAGCTCGTGCACTGGGCGACGGGCACCTCCCTGGCCTCGCTGCACGAGTCCGGCCCGCTCCCGGCGGTCACGGCGCTGCGTCGCACGGCCGTCAAGGGACGCCCCGGCGGCAACGTCACCGTCACCGACGCCTCCGGTTCCACCCGCACCTACCCGGCGGCGGTCTTCACCGCGCAGTCCTGGGCGCTGCTGTCCAAGGTCGACTGTGACGAGGACCTGCTGCCCATCGACCACTGGAACGCCCTCGAACGGACCCATTACATGGAGTCCTCGAAGCTGTTCGTGCCGGTGGACCGCGCCTTCTGGCGGGACAAGGACCCCGAGACCGGCCGGGACGTCATGAGCATGACGCTCACCGACCGGATGACCCGCGGCACCTACCTGCTGGAGGGCGCGGACCCCGAGGGCCCCGCCGCGATCTGCCTCTCGTACACCTGGTGCGACGACTCGCTCAAGTGGCTGCCGCTGTCGGCCAACGAGCGACTGGAGGTCATGCTGGCCTCGTTGGGCAAGATCTACCCGGGCGTGGACATCCGTTCGCACGTCACCGGAGACCCCGTCACGATCTCCTGGGAGGACGAGCCCTACTTCATGGGCGCGTTCAAGGCGAACCTGCCCGGTCACTACCGGTACCAGCGACGTCTGTTCACCCACTTCCGTCAGGACGACCTGGAGGAGCGCCACCGCGGCCTGTTCCTGGCCGGGGACGACATCTCCTGGACCGCCGGTTGGGCCGAGGGCGCCGTTCAGACCGCCCTGAACGCCGTGTGGGGCGTGATGCACCACCTCGGCGGCACCGCCGACCCCACCAACCCGGGCCCGGGTGACCTGTTCGACGAGCTGGCCCCCGTCGCCCTGCCCGAGGACTGATCCACGCGTCCATCCGACGGAAGGAGGGCCCTGGTCCGCGTTCCCCACAACGCGGACCGGGGCCCTTTTTCCGCTCCCGGAACACCTGCGATAGGTTGCGGGCGGCCGGGAGCCCCCGATGTCTCGGCCGCATGCCCACCGAGATGAGGAAGTGCCCATGGTCATCAAACGTCTGCTCGCCGGTATCGGATTCGGTGGGGCCTCGGTGGAGGCCTCACTGGACTCCTCCGTGACCGTTCCGGGCGGCTCTCTTCAGGGCACCGTCGTCATCGCGGGCGGTGACGTCGAGCAGAAGGTGGAGCAGCTCACGATCGGCCTCCAGGCCCGGGTCGAGACCGAGGTGGGCGACCACGAGGTCGACAGCGCCATGGAGTTCCACCGAGTGCGTCTGGGCGAGGGCGTGGCCCTGGTGCCGGGGCAGCGCTTCGAGGTGCCCTTCGAGCTCTTCGTGCCCTGGGAGACCCCCATCACGACCCACCGCGGTCGTCATCTGCGGGACATGAACCTCGGCGTGAACACTCGTCTGCACGTGGCCAAGGCGGTCGATCCCGGGGACCTGGACCCGGTGGCCGTGCAGCCCCTTCCCGCGCAGGCCGCGATCCTGGACTCGCTGTTCTCCCTCGGGTTCACGTTCAAGCACGCCGACCTGGAGCGCGGCCGCCTGGCCAGGACCCGGCAGCGACTGCCCTTCTACCAGGAGATCGAGTTCCGCTCTCCCCGTCGCTACCGGGGCCTGAACGAACTGGAACTGTCCCTGGTCACCGACGAGCACGGCATCGACGTGGTGCTGGAACTGGACAAGAAGCCGGGACTGCTCTTCTCCGAGGGCCGCGACACCTACCACCGCTTCAGCGTGAGCCACCACGAGGGCGCCGGTCGTGACTGGTCGGGGCACCTGAACCAGTGGATCGACTCCCTGGCGGGCCGTAGAGGCCTCTTCTAGGTCTGATCGGCGGTACCGGCGAGGATGGGCTGGTCGACCAGGCGGGACAGCACCAGGGTGCTCTTGGTGCGCACCACGAAGGGTTCGGCGCCGATGCGCTCGATGACCTCTTCCAAGTGGTGGGTGTCGCGGGCGCGGACCTGGACCAGGGCGTCGGCGTCGCCGGTGACGGTGCATGCCGAGGTGATCTCGGCGTAGCCCGTCAGACCCTTGCGGATCTCGGTGGGGGAGGTGCGGGCGCGGCAGTACAGCTCGATGAACGCCTCGGTGGTCCACCCGATCGCCTTAGGTTCGACCACGACGGTGAAGCCGCGCACGGCGCCCGACTCGACCAGCCGATCCACCCGGCGCTTGACGGCGGAGGGGCTGAGACCGACCTCTCCGCCGATCTCGGCGAAGCTCATCCGTGCGTCCGCGCCGAGTATCGCGATGATCCGCTCATCGACACGATCAAGCCGCATTGCGCCCCTTTGTCACCATCTGAAACGACCAGGGCACATCTTACCGTCGGCATGCCAGGGTGGGGTCCGTGTCGCTTCCCATTGTCACGCTCGGTAACAGAGAGAATGCGCTAGAAGGTTCAAAGGGGATGGCGAGGGGTGGACGGGTGCGGGGACGAACGGGCACACGATGGGTCGCCTACTGCGGCGGCGGCGCGCTTTTGGCCGCACTGACCGCACTATCCCCCGCCCAGGCCGCCGCTCCCACCGCCCCCGAGGCCCCCGCCCCCGAGACGTCCCTGGACTGGGCGCCATGCGAGGACCTCGACCCCGTCGAGGACGAGAACCTCGAATGCGCCACCCTCGCCGTGCCGATGGTCCACGGACCCGGCGTCGCCGACCCTCACGCCCTCACCGAGAGCGTCGAGATCGCGCTCTCCCGCGTGCCCGCCACCGGCACCGCCGAACACACCATGCTGGTCAACCCGGGCGGCCCCGGCAGCGCCGGCCGCCAGTGGGCCTCGCACACCCACCTGCGCATGCCCGAGGAACTCCGCGAGACCTACGACGTGGTCGCCTTCGACCCGCGCGGTATGGGCGCCTCCACCCCCGGGATCACCTGCGACCCCGACTTCTTCGCCCCGGTCCGAAAGGACACGGTCCCGGCCGACGCAGAGGAGGAACAGGCCCTGCGCGCCGACGCCGAGGCCTACGCCGACGCCTGCGCGGAGGACGCCGG
This sequence comes from Nocardiopsis sp. NPDC006832, assembly GCF_040635885.1. Taxonomy (NCBI): domain Bacteria; kingdom Bacillati; phylum Actinomycetota; class Actinomycetes; order Streptosporangiales; family Nocardiopsidaceae; genus Nocardiopsis; species Nocardiopsis sp. NPDC006832. The sequence continues at coordinate 22,141 of NZ_JBEYLC010000058.1, forward strand.
CCCCCTCCTGGACCACATGCGCACCGAGGACACCGCCCACGACATGGACGCCATGCGCGTCGCCCTGGGACGGGAACAGGTCGACTACCTGGGTTACTCCTACGGCAGCTACCTCGGCACCGTCTACAGTTCGCTCTACCCCGACAGCGTCCGCGCCGTGGTCCTGGACAGTGTCGTCGACCCGGACAACCCCTGGTACGAGAGCAACCTGGCGCAGAGCCGGGCCCTGGACCGGGCCGCCCACAACTTCTTCGACTGGGTGGCCCGCCACGACGACGCCTACGGGCTGGGCACCGACGGAGAAGCGGTCGCCGACGCCTACTACGACCTGCGCTCCGAACTGCGAGAGAACCCCGCGGAGGACACGGTCGGCCCCACCGAACTGGAGGGCGCCGTCATCGTCGTCGCCTACAGCGGCGGTACCTGGCCCGCGGTCGCCTCCGCCATGTCCGCGCAGATCCGGGACGGCGACTCCGCCCCCCTGCGGGAGTTGCACGAGAACTACGGCGACGACGCCGAGAGCGACCCCGCGTACGGCGGCTACCTCGCCGTCCAGTGCACCGACGCCGAATGGCCCAAGGCCTGGGAGACCTGGAACGCCGACGCCCGGCAGGTGCACGAGGACGCGCCCTTCATGGGATGGCACAACATCTGGTACAACGCCCCGTGCGCCACGTGGGACGGAGAGTCCGCCCCCTGGCTCCAGGTCGGTGACGCGCCCGACGAATACCCCGCCTACGACGGTGACGTGCTCCTCGTGCACGCCACCGACGACGGCGCCACCTCGGTGGAGGGGGCGTACGCCCTGCGCGAGCGCCTGCCCGGGTCCTCCCTGGTGATCGAGGACGGCGGCATCACCCACGGGGTCTCCCTCACCGGCAACGCCTGCGTGGACGAGGCCGTCGTCGACTACCTGCGCGAGGGGACCCTGCCCGAACGCGGCGCCGAGGGCCCCGACCTGACCTGTGACCCACGCCCCGAACCCGAACCGCGCGACACGCAGTCCGCGCCCCACACGCCCGTGGACCGATTGGGCCCCATCGGTTTGGAGTACCCGGGTGAGTCCGCAGGAACGGTCGAATAGGCTGGAATCGGCGCGAATTCGTCTTTGGCCCGGTGACCGTTCCCGGTCATCGGGGATATGGGGGAGATGCGATGCTGCGGACCTCACCGGTTCGAATTCTGGGCGAACACGACCGGGAGGCCGTCCGAACGCTCCTGGACACCGACCCCGTCGGCAACGTCTTCGTCGCCTCGCGCCTGCTGACCACCGGGATCGCCGGTGTCGGCGGCGCCGAGGTGTGGGGACACGTCGAGCGAGGCAGGTTGACGGCGCTGTGCTACTCGGGCGCCAACCTGGTCCCGGTCAACGCCGGGCCCGCCGCCGTTCGCAGTTTCGCCGACCACGCTCGGTGGCGCGGCCGCCGCTGCTCGTCGATCGTCGGCCCCGTGGAGGCGGTCAGCGACTTCTGGCAGCAGGTCACTCCCGCTTGGGGGCCCGCCCGAACGATCCGTGCCAGCCAACCCGTCCTGGAGATCGACGGGCCACCGGCGGTGCCCGCCGACCCACTGGTGCGCCGTGTCCGCGTCAGCGAGATCAACACCCTGGTACCGGCCTGTGTCGCCATGTTCACCGAGGAGGTCGGTGTCCCACCGGACTCCGGTGATGGGGGAGCGCTCTACCGGGCCAGGGTCGAGGAACTCGTCCGCACCGGTCGTGCCTTCGCCCGCATCGAGGACGGTCGGGTCGTGTTCAAGGCCGAGATCGGTGCCGTCACCCCCCAGGCCTGCCAGGTGCAGGGTGTGTGGGTGCACCCGGAGCTGCGCGGTCGTGGGTACTCCGCGGCCGGTATGGCCGCGGTGGTGAACTACGCCCTCGCCGAGATCGCGCCCCGCGTGACCCTGTACGTGAACGACTTCAACTCCCCGGCCCGCGCCACCTACAGCAGGGTCGGGTTCCGCCAGGTCGGCGAGGTCATGTCCGTGCTCTTCTGAGCCGCGTACCTGACGGATCGGTGTCAGATCGAGGGATCGACCCGGGACCCGGCCGGGGCGGTCCGGTTACGGTTGGCGGATGCTCCGCAACCCGACCGGTCGCGCCCGCCTGGGATTGGCCCTCCTGCTCGCCATGCTCACCGTGTTGGGCCCGCTCAACATCGACATGTACCTTCCGGCGTTCCCGGAGATCTCCGCGGACCTGGGGGCCAACGCCTCCCAGGTGCAGCTGAGCCTCACCACCTGTCTGGTCGGGCTCGCCGCGGGTCAGGTGGTGATCGGCCCGGTCAGCGACGCCCGCGGCAGGCGCGGACCACTGCTGGTGTGCGTCGCGTTGTTCGTCCTGGCCACGGCCCTGTGCGCGCTCGCGCCGAACACGACGGTGCTGGTCCTGGGCCGGTTCCTCCAGGGCTTCACCGCGAGCGCCGGGGTGGTGCTCTCCCGTGCGATCGTGCGCGACGTCTTCGACGGATCCGCCCTCACCCGCTTCTTCGCGCTGATCATGGTGGTCGTCGCGGTGGCGCCGATGGCCGCGCCGATCCTGGGCGGCGGTGTGCTGTGGCTGCCCTTCACCGACTGGCGGTCCATCTTCTGGACGTTGGCCCTGGTGGGCGTGGTGGTCGTCGTGGTGGTGGCGGTGCGGTTGCCCGAGACCCTGCCGACCGAACGGCGTATCCCCGGCACCCTGGGCGGGAGCCTGTCCGCGATGGGCGTCCTGCTGCGGGACCGTCGTTACCTGGGGTACACGCTCGTCGTCGGCCTGCTGCACGGCGGCAGCTTCGCCTACGTGGCCGGGACCCCGTTCGTCTACCAGGACCTGTACGGGGTGTCCCCGCAGGTCTTCGGGTTCCTTTTCGGGGTCAACGGCATCGCGATCATCCTGGGCAGCGCCGCGGTGGGCCGACTCGGCGAACGCTTCGGTGAGCGGTCCCTTCTCTACGTCGCCGTGGTCACCGCCGTCGTGGTCACCGCCGTCGTGTTCGCCACGGCGCTCCTGCAGGGCCCGCTGTCGCTGCTCGTGGTTTCGATCTTCGTCTACATGACGTGCATGGGGGTGGTCCTCACCGGTTCCTTCGCGCTGGCGATGGAGGGCCAGGAGGACCGGGCGGGCAGCGCCGGTTCGCTGTTGGGCGCGCTACCCATGTTCATCGGCGCCGTCGTGGCGCCGCTGGTGGGGTTGGACGAGACCACCGCGGTGCCCATGGGGGTGCTGCTGTTCGGCACCTCTGCCCTGGGCCTGCTGGTGATGGCGACGATGACCCGCCCTCGGGTCCCGAAGGTCCCGAGGGCGGGGCCGGGTGAGGCTCGGATTCCCTAGCAGTCCTCTTCCAACCAGGCGGAGTTGAATCGCAGGAACGTGATGTGCTCGACGTTCCCGCGCTCGTAGAGGACACCGAACTCGTCGTCGCCCAGGGGCACGATCGTGGAGTAGGCGGCCGCGCCGCGGTCGATGGCCCTGGCCACCGGCCAGGTCTCACCGTCGTCGCAGGACATGTTGACCGTCAGGTTCTCCCGCGAGCTCTCGTGTCTGGTGTTGGTGAACAGGAGCTTGTGCGCTCGATCCGTGCCCTCCTCGGCGTCGGCGTCGTAGCGGATCAGGCCGGCGTTGTTGGTGGGGTCGATCAGTTCGTGGTCGGGGACCGGGTCGCCGTAGGTCTCGCCACCGTCCTCGGAGTAGGCGATCAGGCGGTAGGGGCCCTGCGGGGTGCGGCTGTTGAGCATGACGCGACCGTCGGCCAACTCCACGGTCTTGTTCTCGTCCATGCCCGGTCCCACGGGTTCTCCGGCCTGCCAGGTCTCCCCGTGGTCGTCGCTGTAGACGCTCACGGCGTAGATCCCGTCACCGGAGTCGTAGGCGTACTGCTGGACCAGGCGACCGTCGGAGAGCTGGATGCCGGTGCCGGACGAGGCGAAGATCCCGAACCAGGCGGGGTCCTTGATGTCCTCGGTGATGCGCCGGGTCTTCCAGGTCCGTCCGCCGTCGTCGGAGTAGGAGTAGTCGGTGTGGAGGATGTCCTGGCTGTCGTTGGAGTTGCCGTCGGAGGAGTTGAAGAACCCGACCCCGTCGGGTCCGTGGGCGTGGAACATGAACAGGCGACCGGTCTCGCGGTCCAGGAGCAGGCTGGGGTCGCCCGCGCCGACACCGTCGTCGTAGTCGACGACCACCTGGGGTTCGGTCCAGGTGCGTCCCTTGTCGTGGCTGCGACGGACCATGAGGTCGAGGTCGCCGGGCAGGTCGGCGGCGCTGTCGTTGCGTCGGTCGTAGGCGGCGACCAGCGTGCCGTCTTCGAGCACTTCGAGGGCGGGGATGCGCCAGGTGTGGGCGCCCTCCCCGGCACTGGCCAGGTCGACGCGTTCGATGATCGGTTCGGCCGCGGTGGTCCGGGGGTCGGGGGTGGCGTCGTCGGCTGCGGCGGGCGACACCAGGGCGGCGGTGACGGCCAGGCCCACAGCCATGACGACGGGACTCGCGTGCTTTCTCATGGATACCTCCGGTAGGGGGCGGAGGCATCGGACATCAGACGTCTAGGACGCTAAGCGTCGGGGGTGTCGTGGTCAACCCCCGTTGTGGCGGGTTTTTCGAGGAGATGGAGGATCGGGGCGTAGTGGTCGGCCACCGCCGCCACGAACCCGGCCTGGTCTCCTCGGTGCGCGGCGTCGATGATCGCTCGGTGCGCGGCGGCGGTCTCGCGGGCGTCCTCCTCCGTGGTGAGCAGTAGCGGGGCCACGACCGCCTGCACGTCCCAGAAGGCCCCGGTGAGCTGGGTGACCAGCTGGTTGTTCAGGGGGGCCAACAGCATCAGGTGGAAGGCGCGGTCCTCCTCCACGAAGCTCTCGCCGCGTTCGGCGGCCTCCTCCATCCCGGTGACCAGTTCCGCGAGGCTCTGGTGCTGTTCCTCGTCGTACCCGTTGACGATGTCGCGGCCCAGGCCCTGTTCGAGGACCTTGCGCACGGTGACCAGCTCGTAGAGTGTCGCGAGGTCGTCTCCGCTGCTCAGGCGACCGCGGAAGGTCAGGCTCTCGACCAGGGAGTTGAGGGACAGCCGCCCCACGTAGGTGCCGTGTCCGTGCCGGACCTCGACTATGTCCAGGGCGCTGAGGCGTTTTATCGCCTCGCGGACGCTGGAGCGGCTCGCGCCGAGCTCGGAGCACAGTTCGGTCTCGGTGGGCAGCGGGTCGCCCGGGGTCAGGCCGTTGCGGAGGATGAAGTTCTTGATCTGCTCCGTAACCTCATGACCGCGCAGAGTGTTCCGCGAGGCGGGCTTGGTCAATTCCTCGGTCAACGTATTGACCCCTTTCCTGTTTGGTGCTTAGAGTCACACCCTACAGGCATCGGACATCAGACGTCATATGCCCTTCCCCTGAGGTCTTGCCCGTCCCCCCGACAAGGAGTGATCGTGTTCCACTTCGACCCCGGCGCCATGGAGCGTCGGCGTTTCCTCCAGTTCGTCGGTGCCACAGGCACCGCCGCGGCCCTGGCCGGATCGCTCAGCGCCTGCGGGGCCTCCTCGGGGGGAGGAGGGGGTTCCTCGAACCGCATCGAGGCCGGCCTGTCCTACACGCTTTCCACCGGTTTCGATCCCATGACCGCGACCGGGGCCCTGCCGCAGGCGGCCAACCTGCACATCTTCGAGGCCCTGGTCGACCTGGACCCGGTGACCCGGGAGCCCTACAACGCGCTCGCCGCCGACATGCCCGAACAGGTCGACGACACGACCCTGCGCGTCACCCTCCGCGAGGAGGCGGTGTTCCACAACGGAGACCCCGTCACGGCCGAGGACGTGGTCTACAGCTTCGAGCGGGTCCTCGACCCCGAGAACAACTCGCTGATGGCGCAGTTCGTCTCCTTCATCGAGGAGGTGACGGAGGTGGACGAGGACACGGTGGAGATCGTCCTCAAGCACCCCTTCGCGCTCGCGGTCGAACGGCTCGGCATCATCAAGATCGTGCCCAAGGCCCTCGTCGAAGAGGACCGGCAGGGGTTCGACTCGGCACCCGTCGGCTCCGGCCCCTACAAGCTGGTATCGGCCACCGCCGCGGACAACATCACCTTCGAACGGTGGGAGGCCTACAACGGCCCGCGCGAGGCGCTCGCCGACGAGATGGTGTGGATGCTGCTGGACGACCCCAGCGCCCGCGTCACCGCCCTCCAGTCCGGCCGGGTCAGCGTGATCGAGGACGTGCCCTACCTCGACGCCGAAGCGTTGGAGTCCGCCTCGACCGTCGAACAGGAGCAGTCGTTCGGCCTGCTGTTCCTCATGTTCAACTGTGCCGAGAAGCCCTTCGACGACAAGCGGGTCCGCCAGGCCCTGCACTACGCCATCGACCACGAGAAGATCGTCGAGACGGCGATGCTGGGCGGAGCGGCCGCCGCCACCGGATTCCTGCCCGAGTCGCACCCCGACCACCGCGAAGCGGGCACGGTCTACCGGCACGACCCCGACCGGGCTCGGGAACTGCTGGAGGAGGCCGGGGTCGACGGACTGGAGATCGACCTGGTCGCCACCAACACCGGCTGGGTCAAGGACGTGGTCCCGCTCATCAAGGAGAGCTGGGACGCGGTGGGCGTCACCACCACCCTCGACATCGGTGAGTCGGGCGGTCAGTACGCGAACAAGGTCGAGAGCGGCAAGTTCCGTGCCATGGTCGCCCCCGGTGACCCGTCCGTCTTCGGTAACGACGTCGACCTTCTGTTGCGCTGGTTCTTCGACGGTCAGTGGCCCACGAGCTACTACAACTGGTCCGAGACCGAGGAGGCCGACAAGGTCCTCGAACTTCTCGACGAGGCCGTCCGGACCGACGACGAGGCGGAGCGCGCCGAACTCTGGGCGGAGACGATCGACCTCATCGCCGACGAGGTCCCCCTCTACCCGATCCTGCACCGCAAGCTGATCACGGCTTGGAACGACGACGCGCTGGAAGGGTTCCGGCCGATCAACACCACCGGCTTGTCCTTCCTGGACGTCGGCCCGGCCTGACCTCGACCTCGGGGCCGGACCCACCCGAACGGGTCCGGCCCCCGCCCGCTCCACGAGGAGAGAAACCCCGATGCGCGTCTTCATGCGCCTCGCCCTGCGCAGAGCACTGGTCCTACCGGTGATGCTCCTGGGCGTCTCCCTGCTGGTCTTCGTGATCCTTCAGTTCTCACCGAACGACCCCGCCTACAACGCCTTGGGCGTGGGCGCCAGCGAGGAGGCCCGTGCCGCCTACGCCGCGGAACACGGACTCGACCAACCACTGCCCGTCCGTTACATCGACTTCCTCGGGGACCTGGTCCAAGGTGACCTGGGAATGACCGCGCCGCCGGCCACCCCCGTGGTCGACCGGATCGCGGAGGCCTTCCCGCTCACCCTGGAACTGACCATGACGGGCATGGGCGGAGCCATCGTCTTCGCCCTGTTCATGGGACTCACCGGCGCTCTGTGGCGGGACCGTTGGCCCGACCAGGTCACCCGGATCGTGTCCATCGCCTGTGTGGCGCTCCCACCGTTCTGGCTGGCGATCCTGCTCATCCAGCAGTTCTCCCTCGGGCTCGGGCTCCTGCCCACCGGTGGCTACACCGCTCCGGTCGACTCCTTCTCCGGTTGGGTCATGACCATGACCCTGCCGACCATCGCGGTGGCGATCCCCATCGGCGCGCAGCTCTCCCGCCTGGTGCGCACCTCGATGGTGGAGGAACTCGACCGCGACTACGTCCGCACCGCCATCGGTAACGGCCTGCCCCGGTGGCTCGTACTGCGCGGCGCCCTGCGCAACGCGCTGATCACGCCGTTGACGGTGCTGGGGTGGCGGTTCGGCTACGCACTCGGCGGCGCGGTGGTCATCGAGACCATCTTCGACCTGCCCGGCATGGGCCAACTCCTGCTCACCGGCGTGACCAACGCCGACGTCGCCCTCGTCCAGGGCGCCGTGCTCACGGTCGCCATCTCCCTCTTGGTCGTCAACCTCGTGATCGACCTGCTCTACGTCGTCGTCAACCCACGGATCCGAGAGGTGTGATCACGTGCGCCCTCGACTCGCGGACCGCCTGACCGGGCTCTCCAAGCCCTCCAGGAAACACCGCCTGTCCCTCGCCGCGAGGATCTCCCTCGTGGTCATGCTGGCGATCTGCGTCATCGCGATCGTCGCACCCTTCTTCGTCCAGAACCCGCTGGCCACGGGCGTCCCGGCCCAGCCGCCCGGACCCGAACACTGGTTCGGCACCGACCGGGCCGGACGCGACGTCTTCTCCCGGGTCGTGCACGGGGCGCGCTACTCGTTGCTGATCGGCATTGGCGCCACCCTGTTGGCCCTGTTCGTGGGCGGGATCCTCGGTGGTATCGCCGCCACCTCCCACCGCGTCATCGACGAGTCGATCATGCGGGTGCTGGACGTGCTCATGGCGTTCCCCGGGATCGCCCTGGCCGCCGTGCTGGTCGCGGTCTTCGGCAGTGGCATCCCCGTCCTCATCGGCGCCATCGCGGTGATCTACGTGCCCTCTCTGGCCAGGGTCGTGCGCGCCAACGTCCTGACCCAGTACGGGGAGGACTACGTGGCGGCGGAACGCCTGATCGGTGCCCGTCGCCACTACGTGCTGATCAAGCACGTCGCGATCAACTGCGCCGCGCCGGTCATGGTGTTCGCGGCCATCCTGGTGGCCGACGCGATCGTCTACGAGGCCAGCCTGGCCTTCATCGGCGCCGGTATCCAGGACCCGCTGCCCAGCTGGGGCAACGTCATCTCCTACGGACGTCAGCTGCTGTTGTCCGGCGGCTGGTGGGCCACCTTCTTCCCCGGCCTGGCCATCCTGCTGACGGTGCTCGCCCTCAACATCCTCTCCGAGGGACTCACCGACGCCTGGGCCGCGCCCAAGAGCGCGGTGCGCGGCGGGGGCGGCGCGACCGACTCCGCCGAGACCACCACCGACGTCCCGGCCGAGGACGACGACCGCACCGAGGTCCTGGCCCGTCTCGCCACGGCCGTCCGTGAACGCGAGGAGACCGTACCGCCGGTCGCCGAGGACGCGCCCACCCTGCTGTCCGTGCGCGACCTGCGCATCGGGTTCCCCGGCAGCCACGGCGACGTGTCCGTGGTCGACGGACTCTCCTTCGACGTCCGGGCCGGAGAGACCCTCGGCCTGGTCGGCGAGTCCGGCTGCGGCAAGAGCCTCACCAGCCTCGCCCTGATGGGTCTGCTGCCCCGCCAGGCCGAGGTGACGGGCGAGATCCTCTACGACGGCAAGGACCTGCTGTCCCTCTCCCAGAAGGAGCGGCGCGCCTACTCCGGACCCGAGCTGGCGATGGTCTACCAGGACGCCATGTCGTCCCTCAACCCCTCGGTCCTGGTCGGTACCCAGTTGCGCCAGCTCACCAGCCGGGGAGGTGACCAGAGCCCGGCCGAACTCCTGGACCTGGTCGGCCTCACCCCCGAGCGCACCATGCGCAGCTACCCGCACGAACTCTCCGGTGGTCAGCGCCAACGCGTGCTCATCGCCATGGCGCTCTCCCGCAAGCCGCGGCTGCTCATCGCCGACGAACCGACCACGGCGCTGGACGTCACCGTCCAGGCCCAGGTGGTGGAACTGCTCGCCAGACTGCGGGACGAACTCGGCTTCGCGATGGTGCTGGTCTCGCACGACCTCGCCCTGGTCGCCGAGATGTCCCACCGCGTGGCCGTCATGTACGCGGGCCAGCTCGCCGAGGTCGCGCCCGTCCGCGACCTGCTCACCCGGCCGCGCCACCACTACGCGCGGGGGATGCTCGGTTCGGTCCTGTCCCTGGAGGCGGGGGCCGAACGCCTCCACCAGATCCCCGGGGTCGTACCGGCCGCGCAGGACTTCGGTGCCGGCTGCCGTTTCGCCGGCCGCTGCTCCGCGGTCACCCCCGAGTGCCTGACCGCACCGCCCTCCCTGACCAACGACGGTCCCGGCCACGACTACGCCTGCCTGCATCCCGCACCGGCGTCGAAGGGAGCCCTGCTGTGACCGAGCCGATCGTGGAACTCGACGGGGCGCACGTCGTCCACACCGCACGCACCGGAGGCCTGTTCCGCCGCGACCGTGTCCACGCCCTGACCGACGCCACCGCCACCATCGCGCGCGGCGAGGTCCTGGGCATCGTCGGCGAGTCCGGCTGCGGGAAGTCGACCCTGGCCAAGGTGGCGACCGGACTCCAACGACCCACCCGGGGCACCGTCCGCTTCCGTGGCGAGGACCTGTGGGCGATGCCCACCTCGCGACGCCGGCGGGAGTTCGGCTCGGCGATGGGCGTCGTCTTCCAGGACCCCTCGACCGCGCTCAACCCGCGCATGTCGGTCCGCGGGATCCTGCGGGACCCGCTCGACGTCCACCGCCGGGGCACCATGAGCGAACGCGAGGCGCGCGTCGACGAGCTGATCGACCTGGTCGGTCTGCCCGGACACGTGGGCGACGCCGTCCCGGCCCAGTTATCGGGCGGCCAGCGACAGCGCGTCGCCGTGGCCCGCGCCCTGGCCCTGCAACCGGACGTGGTGGTGGCCGACGAACCGACCAGCGCCCTGGACGTGTCCGTCCGCGCGCAGGTGCTCAACCTGCTCGTCGACCTCAGGTCCCGCCTGGGCCTGGGCATGGTGTTCGTGTCCCACGACATCCAGACCGTCCGCCACCTCGCCGACCGCATCGCCGTGATGTACCTCGGGCGCGTCGTCGAGGAGGGCCCCGCCGAACAGATCGTCGCGGACCCCCGTCACCCCTACACCCGAGCCCTGTTCTCCGCCACCCCGAGCCTGACGCAGCGCTCGGAGCGGATCATCCTGCGCGGACCCGTACCGTCCGCCACCGCACCGCCCACGGGCTGTCCCTTCCGCACCCGCTGCTGGAAGGCGACCGACGTCTGCGCCGAGGAGTTCCCGGCCGGCGACTCCGACAACGGGCACACATGGAACTGCGTCCACCCCGAATCGAACGCGAGGAGCACCGCATGAGTCAGCGCACGCCGAAGTACACGGGCGTGGTCCCGCCGATCGTGACCCCTCTGGACACGAACGGCGAGGTCGACACCGTGTCACTGGAGCGGCTGGTCGGCTCCCTGATCGACGCGGGGGTCTCCGGGATCTTCGCCCTGGGCAGCTCCGGCGAGTCCGCGTACCTGACCGACACCCAGCGCGACACCGTCCTGGACACGGTCGTCGGCGCGGTGTCCGGGCGGGTCCCGGTCATGGCCGGCTGCATCGAGACCACGACCAACAGGGTCGTGGAGCGGGCCGAGGCCGCCGCCAAGCACGGGGCCGACGCCCTGGTGGTGACCGCGCCCTTCTACACGCGCACCCACCCCGCCGAGATCGACCGCCACTTCCGTGTGGTGCGTCACCGGACCGAACTGCCGCTCCTGGCCTACGACGTCCCGGTGTCGGTGCACAGCAAGCTGTCCGCGGACGAGGTCCTCCGGCTGGCCGCCGACGGGATCATCGACGGGATCAAGGACTCCAGCGGAGACGACCCGGGCCTTCGCGACCTGGTGATCGGTGGCCGGGAGATCCCCGGTTTCTCCGTGCTCACCGGGCACGAGGCCGTGGTCGACGCCATGATGCTGATGGGCGCCGACGGCGCGGTCCCCGGACTGGGCAACGTCGACCCCGCCGGCTACGTGCGCCTGATGGCGGCCTGCCTGGCCGGTGACTGGGAGACCGCCCGGCGCGAGCAGGAACGCCTGATCCGACTGTTCCGCATCGTCCGCGCGGCCGACCCCGCCACCGCCGGCGGATCCACCGCCGGGCTCGGCGCGTTCAAGTGCGCGCTCGCCCTCCTCGGAGTCATCGACGACCCCGTGCCGGCGCCTCCGATGCGGCCCTTCACCGACGAGGAGACCTGGCGCGTCCGCGCGATCCTGGAGGAGGTCGAGCTGCTGTGAGCAGGGTCGCCGTGGCCCTGGACATCGGTGGCACCAAGACCGCGGCGGCCACGGTCACCGCCGACGGGGCCGTTCTCACCCGCGCCAAGCGTCCCACCCCGGCCGCGGGGGGAGCTGGGGCGGTACTCGACACCGCGGTCGAACTGGCCCGTGAGGTGGGTGCCGACCACGAGGTCGTCGGGGTCGGTGTCGGCAGCGCCGGGGTCGTCGACCCCGACACCGGACTGGTGCTCTCGGCCACGGACTCCCTGCCCGGCTGGGCCGGTACCGACCTTCGCGGTCACCTGACCGCGGAACTCGGGGTGCCGGTGGCCGTGGTCAACGACGTCCACGCCCACGCCCTGGGGGAGTACCGCCGGGGCGCGGCCCGGGGAGGTTCGACGGTCCTGCTGGTGGCCGTCGGCACCGGGGTGGGCGGCGCCCTGCTGTGCGAAGGACGGATCCACGGCGGGGCCCGGGCGGCCGCGGGTCACGTCGGACACGTGCCCGTGGCCGCCGCGGCCGGCCGCCGTTGTCCCTGCGGGGCCGAGGGCCACGTCGAGTCGGTCGCCTCCGGCCCCGCGTTGGTGGCCGAGTACACCGAACGCGGTGGCGCCGCCGTGACACGACTGGAGGAGGTCGTGGCGCTGGTGGATCGGGACCCGGTGGCCCGCTCCGTGCTGGTCGACGGGGCCACGGCCCTGGGATCGGCGCTGGCCGGCCTGGCCAACGTGATCGACCCCGACGTCATCGTGGTCGGGGGCGGGGTCGCCGGGGCGGGGGCCGACTGGTGGTCGGCGCTGACCGAGGAGATCGAACGGGGCCTGGTCCCGGCGCCGGGCGGACTATCGGTGGTCCCCGCGGCGCTGGGGGCGGACGCGGCCCTGCTCGGCGCCGCCCACCTGGTGTGGCGGGAAAACGAAGAGACGACGCGGAAGGAACACCGATGACGAACGTGGTGGAGCGACTCCGATCGGGGGTCGTGGTCTCCTGCCAGGCCTACCCGGGGGAGCCGATGCGCGACCCGGACACGATGGCCCGGGTCGCGCGGGCCGCGCAGGACGGCGGCGCGGTGGGGATCCGGGCCCAGGGACTCGCCGACCTGGCCCGGATCCGCGAGGCCACCGACCTGCCGCTGATCGGTCTGGTCAAGGAGGGGAACAGCGGGGTCGTGATCACCCCGACCCTGGGCCTGGCGCTGGAGGTGGCGCGCGCCGGTTCCGACATCGTGGCGATCGACGCGACCGGCCGCCGGCGACCGGACGGGAGCGCCACCGCCGACATCGTCCGCGCGGTCCACGAGGAGACGGGCCGGTTGGTCATGGCCGACGTCGCGACCCACGAGGAGGGACTCGCCGCGGTGGCGGCGGGCGCGGACCTGGTGGGCACCACCCTGTCCGGCTACACCCCCGCCACGACCGGTGGGGAGGGCCCCGACCTGGACCTGGTGGAGAGCCTCTCGGGCGCCCTGGACGTCCCGGTACTGGCCGAGGGGCGCGTCCACCGGCCCGAACAGGTCACCGAGGCCTTGCGTCGCGGCGCCTTCGCCGTGGTCGTGGG
>NZ_JBEYLC010000059.1:0-35518 GCF_040635885.1 Nocardiopsis sp. NPDC006832
TCAAGGCCACTAACCCCATCGTCACAGAACCCGACATCGCCTTGACGCGTGCGGTGCGGGCGGCAACAATCACGCGGCGGGGAAGGAGGGAGAACCCACCCCCACCCCGCCAGACCACCGGAAGAGCCCCGACCCCAGGCGCCCCACCCACACACCCGACGACGACAGGCGAGGCCAGATGGCCCCGGCCCACCGCCCCGGCTTAACCCTCCAAAAGCTCTTTGACCAGGCCTGATACCTGAGCGGCCTCGATGAGGAAACCGTCGTGCCCGTAAGGTGAATCGATCACTCGCGCCCGGCCGGGGACCGGGAGCATGCGGGCGATCTCGTCCTGTTGGGCGAGCGGGTACAGGTGGTCGCTGGTCACGCCCGCGACGATGGTCCGTTCGGGCATACGGGCGAGCGCGACGGGAACGCCACCACGCCCACGCCCGACATCGTGACCGTTCATCGCCTGGGTGAGCAGCACGTAGCTCGCGGCGTCGAAGCGACCGACGAGCTTGCCCGCCTGGTGGTCCAGGTAGGACTCCACGGCGTACCGGCCGCCCTCGGCGGGGTTCTCGTCGCCTTGGGCGTCGCGGCCGAAACGTGTGTCGATCTCCTCGGCACCCCGGTAGGTGACGTGCGCGATGCGGCGGGCCACACCGAGTCCGTCCACCGGGCCCCGGTCGGTGTCGTGGTAGTCGCCTCCGGCCCAATTCGGGTCGGTCTGGATCGCGCGCAGTTGTGGCGCGGCCCAGGCGATCTGCCAGGCGGTGGTGGCCGCCGGGCAGGCCAGGATCAGGGCGCCACGCACCCGGTCGGGGTGGGTGGTCGCCCACTCCAGGGCACGCATGCCGCCCATGGATCCGCCGATGACCGCCGCCCAGGTGTCGATGCCCAGTTCGGCGGCCAGGTGCTCTTCGGCCCGTACGGTGTCGCGCAGGGTGATGCGTGGGAAACGACTCCCCCAAGGCCGCCCGTCGGGGGCGATCGAGGAGGGTCCGGTGCTTCCCTGGCAACCGCCCAGGACGTTGGGGGCGACCACGTAGTAGCGGTCGGTGTCCAGGGCGAGCCCGGGGCCGACCACCCCCTCCCACCAGCCGGGGCTGAGCTGCCCCGGCCCGACGGAACCCGTCACGTGGGCGTCGCCGGTCAGGGCGTGCAGCACCAGGACGGCGTTGGTGCCCGAGGTGTTCGGGCGCCCCCAGGTCTGGTAGGCCAGACGTACGTCCGGTAGCCGCTCGCCCGACTCCAGCTCCAAGGGTTCCTCGATGTGGACCCAGCGGCGTTCGCCCACCGGATCGCCCTCCCGCCACCCACCGTGGTGGGGACGGGAGGCGAAAGCATCGGATCGCTCGGTCACTGGTGAGCCTTGGCCGCCCGGAAACCGAGTTCGAGGTCGGCTCGCAGGTCGTCGATGTGCTCCAGCCCGACGGAGAGACGGACCAGTCCGGGGGTGGCCCCGGCGGCGGCCTGCGCCTCAGGAGAGAGCTGGCTGTGCGTGGTACTGGCCGGGTGCACGATGAGGCTGCGCACGTCGCCGATGTTCACCAGCTGGCTGAACAGCTCGGTGCCGTCGACGAAGGCGCGCCCGGCCTCCACTCCGCCGCGCAGCTCGAAGGAGAGCACGGCTCCGGCACCCTTGGGCAGGTACTTCTGCGCCTGCTCGTAGAAGGGGCTGGAGGGCAGGCCGGCGTAGTGGACGCGCTCGACCTCGTCGCGGGACTCCAGCCATTCGGCGAGCGCCTTGGTGTTGGCGACGTGCCGTTCCATGCGCAGGGAAAGGGTCTCGATGCCCTGCAGGATGAGGAAGGAGTTGAGCGGGGCGATGGCCGCGCCGGTGTCGCGCAGCACCTGGACCCGCAGTTTGGCGGCGAAGGCACCGGGGCCGAGGGCCTCCCAGTACTTGAGGCCGTGGTAGCTGGGGTCGGGCTCGACGAAACCGGGGAAGCGGTCGCCGTGGGCGCCGAAGTCGAAGGTGCCGGCGTCCACGACCACACCGGCGACGGTGGTGCCGTGGCCGCCGAGGAACTTGGTGGCCGAGTGCACGACGATGTCGGCGCCGTGCTCGATGGGCCGCAGGAGGTAGGGCGTGGGAACGGTGTTGTCCACCATCAGCGGGACACCCACCTCGTGGGCGGTGTCGGCGACCGCGCGCACCTCCAGGACGTTACCGCCGGGGTTGGCCAGGCTCTCGGCGAAGTAGAGCTTGGTCTCGGGGCGGGTGACGGCGCGCCACGCCTCGGGGTCGTTCTGGTCCTCGACGAAGGACACCTGCACGCCGAGCTTGGGCAGTGTGTGTTGGAAGAGGTTGTGGGTCCCGCCGTAGAGCAGGGGGCTGGAGACGATGTGGTCGCCGGCGCTGACGAGGTTGAGGATCGCGGCGGTGATCCCCGCCGAGCCGGAGGCGAAGGCGACCGCTCCGACACCGCCCTCCAGGGCGGCCAAACGCTGCTCCAGAACGTCCTGGGTGGGGTTCATGATCCGGGTGTAGATGTTGCCCGGCTCGGCCAGACTGAACAGGTCCGCACCGTGCTGGGTGTCCCGGAAGACGTAGGAGGTCGTCTGGTAGATGGGCGTCGCCCGCGCGTTGGTGGCGGGGTCGGGCTCGGCCCCGGAGTGGATCTGCTGGGTCTCGAAGGACCAGGACTGCTCGTTGGTGCTGTCGGTGCTCAAGAACGGACTCCTACAAAAACAGACCGAATGGGTAGGGAATCACCGCGAGGCTAGCATCGACACCGGTCAGGTGGCCAGTAGTCACACAAAGTCCGCAGTGTTCTCCTCCTGTGACAGTGATCATTCAGATTCGGTCGGCACTGACGACCAGAGAGGGGATCGCCGGGAACAGGCGTCCTGAGGCCGCGCGCCCACGCTGTTCATGGGGCCCATCCTCTCAGGTGGGCCTTCGGGATCACCGGCCGGCATCGCCGATCAACTCGGCGACCACCTGTGGCAGGGCACTCCCACGGCCCTCCCGCAATGCCTTTTCGAAGGCCACCTCTTCCAGGTCGGCGCGCAACAGCGTTTCGACGCGGTCGACGTCGCCGCGTTCGGCGGCGGGCATGGGCGCCCCGGAGGACTCGCGTGCCCGGGTCGCGACGCCCAGCAGACGTGCGGACTCTTCGAGGCGTCCGGTGAGCGTGTACGCCCCGGCGATCCCCTCCAGGGCCAGGGCGATGGCTCGCGTGTCATCGGTGCCGTGTGCCGTGACCAACCCCTCGGTGTGCAGGCGTAGCGCCTCATCGGCGTCCCCGCGCAACTCCGCGACGAACCCCAGTTCGCACAGGGTCAGCGCGGTGCCGGGCCACCACCGCACCCGCCGCGACCAGTCGACCAGTTCGGTCAGATAGGCCTCCGCCTCGTCGAGCCGGCCCCTGCGGCGGGCGGACAGCGCCAGTCCCATCTGGGCGTGTTGACGTTCGGCGATACCGCCTTGGCCCCGGACCAGGTCGGCCGAGCGGCGATGGAGCGCGTCGGCGCGGTCCAGGTCGCCTTCCAACAGGGCCAGACGTCCCAGCCCGGACAGCGATCCGGCGACCTCCACCGTCAGGTCCAGTTCCTCGGCGTCCGCCAGGGCGGCCTCGTGCAGACGACGGGAACGCCCGTACTCGCCCCGGATCTCGGCGAGGACCGCCAGGACCCCACGGGCGTTCATCCCACCCCAGGAGTCGCCGAGTCGCTCGAACAGGTCGAGCGCCTCACGGCCCTGCCGTTCGGCGCGGGCGAGGTCGCCGCGCCCCAGGGTGTGGGAGGCCTGGGCGACCAGCGCGGCGGCCAGGCCCCAATCGTCACCGTGTTCGCGGAAGGTGGCCGGCGCCAGGCCGACGAGTTCCTCGCTGACGTCCTGATCGCCCCGGCTCTGCAGGGCGAGCCCGAGCATCAACGCCAGTCGGGCCCGGATCAGGGGTGTTTCCGGGCCCGACTCCAGGGCGGCGCGGGCCCGTTGGGCGTGGTCGTGGCCGATGTCGTTGAGGATCTCGAACACGGTGGTGGTGGCCTCGACCGTCGCGTGGAGTCCCGGGTGGGCGTCGGCGCCGTCGACGACGCGGGCCAGGGTGAGCACGCGCAACCCCTCCCGATAGCGGCCGCGCAGGTACCAGGACCAGGTCAGACCGCCCGCCGTCTCCAGGGCGGTCTTCGCTTCGCCGACGGCGACCGCGTGGTCCACGGCCGCGTACAGGTTCGCCGCCTCGGCGTCCAGACGCCGGATACCCCGCCCTTGGTCCGGACCGAAGAGGGTGGCGTGCTGTTCCTCGGCCAGGTGGGAGAAGTGGCGGGCGTGCCGGTCCCTGAGCGCTCGGGTCTCCCCCGCCTCCGCCAGACGCGCGCGGGCGTAGTCGGCGATGGACTCCAGCAGGTGGTGGCGGATTTCGCCGGTGCACGGGTCGACGGTGGCGGCCACCAGGGAGCGGTCGACCAGACGGGTGAGGGGGTCGAGCACATCGTGGTCGGGGTCGGCGCAGACCGCCTCGGCGTCCTCGGGGTGCCAGCCGCCGGTGAACACCGACAGGCGGCGCAGCAGGACCCGTTCCCGCTCGTCGAGGAGGTCCCAACTCCAGTCGATCATGGCGCGCAGGGTGCGCTGGCGCGGGGGAAGGTGGCGCTGGGCGGTGGCCAGGAGCCGGAAACGATCGTCCAGGCGGCACAGCACCCCGTGCACGCCCAGGGCCCGGATCCGAGTGGCGGCCAACTCCAGGGCGAGGGGGATGCCGTCGAGTCGGCGGGTGAGTCGGGCGACGTCGGGGGCGTTGGTCTCGGTGAGCTCGAACCCGGGGCCGGCCGCGCGGGCGCGCGCCACGAAGAGTCGCACGGCGGCGTACTCGTGCGCTTCGGCGGGGTCGGAGACGGACGGGGGGACGGGCAGCGGGCCGACCGGGTGCAGGTGTTCGCCGGGCACCCCGAGGGGTTCGCGGCTGGTGGCGAGGACGCGCAGGTCGGGCAGGCGGGCGAGCAGGTGGGCGGCCAGGTCACCGATCGGTTCCAGGAGGTGTTCGCAGTTGTCGAGCACCAGGAGGGTGTCCTGGCCGGTCAGTCCGCGTACGAGGCGTTCACGGGTCCCGCCCTCGCCCTCGTCCCGGAGACCGAGGGTACGGGCGAGGACCTCGGCCGGATCGGCTCCCCTCGCGTGCGCGGCGTACTCGACCATGTGGGTGTCACCGTCGAGTTCGTGGGCCAGGGCGGTGGCCAAACGGGTCTTGCCGACCCCGCCGAACCCGGTGAGGGTGACCAGTCGTTCGTGGGCCAGCAGGGACCGGATCCGGCTCAGGTCGTCCTCTCGCCCCAGCATCTCGGTGAGGGGCCTGGGCAGGCGTCGCCGAGGGATCCCACCACCGCCGGATTCCTGGCGGAGGATACGTGTGTGCAGGTCGGTGACCTCGGGGCCGGGGTCCACGCCCAACTCCTCACGAAGCCCGCGCGCCAGGTCCGCGAAGAGGCGCAGGGACTCGGCCCGACGTCCGTCCTCGTTCAGGGCACGCATCCGTGCGGCGACCAGGCGCTCGCGCAGGGGATTCTCCGCCAGCGGTTCGCTCAGGTCCCGCGCGACCTGCCGGTGTTCACCCAGGTCGAGGCGGGCCAGGGCGTACTCCTCGGTGGCGGTGAGCCATTCCTGTTCAAGGCGCGCCCGGGCGGGTTCGGTGAACGTCTCGTCCGCGAGGTCGGCCAGAGCCGGACCGCGCCACAGCTCCAGGGCCCGGGCGAACAGTCCGGCGCGTGAACCCGGGTCCTCGGCGGCGCGGGCCCGGGCGACCAGCACCTGGAACCGTTCGGCGTCCACCGCTTCCTCCGCCGTGTGGAGCAGGTAGCCGGCCGAGCGGAAGCGGACCCGCTCCCCCGCGTCGGGTTCGGCGGCCGACAAGGCGCTGCGCAAAGCCCACACCTTGCGTTGCAGGGCCCGATCGGGTCGCAGCGGCGCGTCGCCGAACCCCCACAGGTGGTCGACCAGGGTGTCCACGGGAACCAGGCGTCCGCGGGCCAGGAGGAGAGCCCCCAGCAGGACGCGCACCTTGCGTTCGGGGACGTCGACGGAGGCACCGTCATCGGTCCGGACGATGAGTGGTCCAAGCACACCGAAACGCATGCACTCACCGTACCGAGTGCGAGGCGAGGGTGTTCCGAGTGCGGCTCGGACGAGGGTGGGGGCGATCGATCGAGAGCCCGAGAAGGAATGTGGTGAACATGGGACCGCTCAGGATGGTCGTCATCGTCGGCAGTGTGCGCGAGGGCCGGTTCGGGCCCACACCCGCCCGGTGGTTCGTGCGGCTGGCCCGCGCCCGCCCGGACATGGAGGTGGAGGTGGTCGACCTGGCCGACGTGGACCTGCCGCTGCGCATGGTGGAGGAGTCCCCGCTCCCCCCGGACGTCGCGGCGCTGGGTCCACGTCTGGCGGCGGCCGACGCGTTCGTCCTCGTCACACCCGAGTACAACCGGAGTTTTCCCGCCTCGGTGAAGAACGCCATCGACTGGTTCCACGACGAGTGGGCGGCCAAACCGGTGGGTTTCGTTTCCTATGGCGGGATCTCCGGCGGTGCCCACGCGGTGCAGCAACTGCGTCCGGTCTTCGGGGAGCTGTGCGCGGTCCCGGTGCGCGACTGCGTCCACGTCGCCGACTTCTGGGAACTGTTCGACGCCGACGGTGGCTGGCCCGCGGACGATGAGCGGAGCAAGGGGGCGGCGCAGGCCGCCCACGGCATGCTCGACCAGCTCACCTGGTGGGCGCACGCGCTGCGCGATCGTCGTTCCCTCACCCCGCATCCCGCCTGACCCGGAAGGCGAACCATGAGTTCCGTGAGAGAGAATCCACTCCGCGCCGGCCGGGCCGCCTGGCTAGGTCTGGCCGTACTGACCCTGCCCATCTTCATGATGGCCAACGACGTGTCCGTGCTGTTCCTGGCACTGCCGGCGATCGGCGCGGACCTGCAACCACAGGCCACCCAGTCCCTGTGGATCCTGCACGTGGGAGAGCTCCTGGGCGCCGGGTTGGTCCTGACCATGGGCCGGCTCGGTGACCGGGTGGGACGCAGACGCCTGCTACTGATCGGATTGGCGGCCTACGCGGCATCCTCCACCCTGGCGGCGTTCTCCCCCGACCCGGCCACGTTGATCGTGGCGCGGGCGCTGATCGGCGCGTCGGTGGCGACCATCTCCCCGTCGACACTGTCGCTGTTGCGGTCGATGTTCCCCGACCCCGGGCAGTTCGCCACGGCGGTGGCACTGAACCTGAGCGCGTTCTCCGTGGGCATGGCATTGGGGCCGCCCCTGGGCGGGCTGCTGCTGGAGTTCTTCTGGTGGGGTTCGCTGTTCCTGGTCAACGTTCCGGTGGCACTGTTGGCGCTGGTCACCCTGCCGTTCCTGCTACCGGAGTACCGCGACCCGAATCCGGGGCGCATGGACGTGCCCAGCGTGCTGTCGTCCACGGTGGCTTTGGTGTTGCTGGTGTACGGGCTCCAGGAACTCGCCGCGCAGGGATCGCGGCCGTCGCTGCTCGCCGCCGTCGTGGTGGGTTCGGCGTTGCTGTGGTGGTTCGTGCGACGGCAGCGACGCTTGAAGGACCCGTTGATGGACCCGGGCATGTTCGCCCGCCCGATCTTCGTGCTGGCGGTGACGATGTGCTTCCTCATGCTGCTGGCCGCCGCCGGCACGGACCTGTTCCTGGTGCAGTACCTACAGTCGGTGTTGGGGATCTCCCCCGGCCTGGTGGGAGCGCTGCTCATCGTGCCCGCGGTGGCCGGTTTCGTGGGCACGATGCTCACCCCGGTGTTGATCCGATTCCTGACCACCGGCGTGGTGGTCGGCGGCGGAATGTTGGTGGCCGTGTCCGGGTTGGCGACGATCCTGTGGGGAGCCGGCACGGGCAGCGCCTGGCCGCTGATCCTGGGCACCACGGTGACCTCGATCGGCGGCGCTCCGGCGATGACGCTCGGCAGCCAGTTGGCGTTGTCCTCCGTGCCGATGGAACGCACCGGTTCGGCCTCGGCCGTCACCGACGTGGCCGCGGGCCTGGGACAGACGCTGGGGTTGGCGTTGATGGGCAGTCTGGGCCTGCTCGTGTACCGCACGAGTCTGTCGGGGGCGTTCACCGGTGACGTTCCCGAGGCGGCTCGGGGAAGTATCGGCGGTGCCCTGGCGACCGCCGACGACCTGGGCTCAACGGCCGGGGCCGCCCTGCGGGAGGCCGCCGCGTCGGCGTTCGGGCTGGGCCTTCAGGTGACGGCCGGGGCCGGCGGTGTCCTGTTGGCGGTCGCGGCCGTGGTGATGATGGCGGTGCTGCGCGGACACCGTGCGAACGAACCGGAGGAGGCCGTGGAACGGGTCGGTTGACCCCCTACGTCGGGGAGATGGTCGACGCGTTCCATGGTGACCCCCTTACCGGTGGGTTACCCGAACCACCCCGCCTTGCACGTGTGGGCCGTGGGGGTCCTGGGGAGTGTGGAGACAGGGATGGCGGACGGCCTCGCCGGGCCTCCGCCACCGCCCGACAAGCACTTGCTCGCCAGGGCGAGCACGCCACCACCGCGGCCTGTCACCACATGCACGAGGGACGAGACGATCTGATGACGAACGACTTTCCGGACGGCCCGGGTGGAGAACCCGGGTCCTTCGACGAGTTCCTGGCCAGGTTCCTCGGCGCCCGCGGACCCGTCCGCCGCGTCGACCTTTCCAAGCTGATGAGCCCCGAGGCCCGCCAGGTCGCCGACGCCGCCGCCCGGCGCGCGCTGGAGAACGGCGGCGCCGACGTCGACTCGGTCCACCTATTGTGGGCGCTGCTGCACTACCCGCCCACCCGCAAGCTCGTGGAGCGCGCCGGAGCGGACGCCAAGCCACTGGAGGACGTCATCGAACAGGCGGTCGCCCAGGCCCCGCGCGCGGTGCGCGGGTCGGCCCGGCTGACCCCGTCGGCCAAGCGGGCACTGCTCGACGCCCTGCAGATCTCCCGGGCCACCCGGAGTCCCGCCATCGTGCCCGAGCACATCCTGTTCGCGTTGGCGGTCAACCCCGACCACCCGGTCGGTCAGCTACTGCGCGACCAGGGTGTGAACCCCGAGTCGCTACAGAACGCGGCCGGGCCGGCGCCTTCCGCCGAACAACCCGAAGCCGAGCCGTCGCGGACGCCGACGCTGGACGAGTTCGGTACCGACATGACCGCGCTCGCCCGCGAGGGGCGTCTGGACCCCGTGGTCGGCCGCGACGACGAGGTCGAACAGTGCATCGAGGTGCTGGCCCGGCGGCGCAAGAACAACCCCGTGCTCATCGGTGACCCCGGCGTGGGCAAGACCGCGATCGTGGAGGGCATCGCCCAGCGCATCTTCGACGACGACGTCCCCGACGTCCTGCGCGGTCGGCGCCTGGTCCAACTGGACCTGTCCGGGATCGTGGCGGGCACCCGCTACCGGGGCGACTTCGAGGAGCGGCTCAACGGCATCGTCGAGGAGATCCGCGCCCACTCCGAGGAACTGCTCATCTTCATCGACGAGATCCACACGATCGTCGGCGCGGGCGCCTCGGAGGGTTCGACCAGCGCCGGGAACATGCTCAAACCCGCGCTGGCCCGCGGTGAGCTGCACATCATCGGTGCCACGACGGTGGACGAGTACCGCAAGAACGTGGAGAAGGACGCGGCGCTGGAGCGTCGCTTCCAGCCCATCCTGGTGCCCGAACCGTCGGTGGAGGACACCGTCGACATCCTGCGCGGGCTGCGCGACCGCTACGAGGCGCACCACCAGGTGCGGTTCAGCGACGAGAGCCTGGTGGCGGCCGCCGAGCTGTCCGACCGCTACGTCACCGACCGGTTCCTGCCCGACAAGGCGATCGACCTCGTCGACCAGGCCGGTGCGCGGGTCCGGTTGCGGTTGAAGACCTCCAGTACGGGGCTGCGCGAGTTGGAGACCCGACTCAAGGAGTTGGAGGAGCAGAAGGAGAGCGCGGTCCAGGACGAGGACTACGAGAAGGCTTCCCGGCTGCGCGACGAAATCCACTCCGCCAGGAGCGACATGCACCAGGCGCGCGGAACCGGGTCGGCCGTCCCCGAGGTGGAACCGGCCGACATCGCCGAGGTGGTCTCGCGCAGTACCGGCATCCCGGTGTCACAGCTGACCCAGGAGGAACGGGAGCGGCTGGTCAACCTGGAGGAGGTGCTGCACGACCGGGTGATCGGTCAGGACGAGGCGGTCACCGCGGTGTCGGAGGCGATCCGCCGCAACCGGGCCGGGCTCGGCGACCCGGATCGTCCGGTGGGCAGCTTCCTGTTCCTGGGGCCGACCGGTGTGGGCAAGACGGAGCTGGCCCGGGCCCTGGCGGAGGCGCTGTTCGGCTCCGAGGAGGCCATGGTCCGGATCGACATGAGCGAGTTCCAGGAGCGGCACACCGCCAGCCGGCTCACCGGCGCCCCTCCCGGGTTCGTGGGGTACGAGGAGGCCGGTCAGCTGACCGAGGCGGTACGTCGCCACCCCTACTCGGTCCTGTTGCTGGACGAGGTGGAAAAGGCCCACCCGGACGTGTTCAACCTGCTGCTACAGCTGTTGGACGACGGTCGGCTCACCGACGGTCAGGGCCGGACCGTGGACTTCCGCAACACCGTGGTGATCATGACGAGCAACCTGGGGTCGGAGGTCATCACCGGCGGTGGGCCGATGGGGTTCACCGACGGCGGGCAGATGGACGCCGACACCGAGCGCCGGGTGATGCGCCGGCTCAAGGAGGAGTTCCGGCCCGAGTTCGTCAACCGGATCGACGAGGTCATCGTGTTCCAGCAGTTGGGCGAGGACGAGATCGCGCAGATCACCCGCCTGATGCTCAAGCGGACCGAGGAGCGGTTGGCGGCGCAGGAGATGTCGATCCGCTTCACCGACGCGGCGGTGCGGTGGCTGGCGGAGAAGGGCTACCAGCCCGAGTTCGGCGCGCGGCCGCTGGCCCGGACCATCCAGCGCAACATCGGCAACCGGCTCTCGCGCATGGTGCTGGATCAGCAGGTCGGAGCGGGTGACCGGATCATCGTGGACGTGGATCCCGTGGGCGAACTGACCATCGCCACCGAATAGGCAACGGGCCCCGAGGACCGCTTCAGGTCCTCGGGGCCCGACGTCGCGTGGGATCAGGCGGACAGGCCGCTGGTGCGGATCTGGTCGCGGATCCACTCCCCCGCCGGCTTGAGCGAGTCCGTGCCGGTGAAGGGGCCGCCCGCGTCGCAGGTGCCGGGCTCGAAGACCGCGCCGGAGCGGACGTCGTCCGAGTAGTTCCAGTTCACCCAGCTGATCTGTTCCCGGTCCATGAGGTCGAGGTAGCGCTGGGCGGAGTCGAAGTCGTCGCCGCCGTCACCGGTGTGCTCCTGGGTGCCGAACTCGGTGACGAACAGTGGCAGCTCCTGGGTGGCCCGCTCGAAGGTGTCGTAGTGCCCGCCCCCGTGCGAGGCGGCGTAGAAGTGGTAGACGTACATGATGTTGTCGGCGTCCACCGGGTCATCGAGGATCTCGGTGTGGTCCGAGCCCTCGGACACGCCCAGCGACGACCACGCGCGGGTTCCGACGAGCACGAGCGCCTCGGGATCGGCGTCCCGGATCACCGGGATGACCTGCTCGGAGTAGCCCTTGATCGCGTCCCAGGAGACACCGTTGGGCTCGTTGGCGATCTCGTAGAGCAGGTTGTCCTTGTCAGCGTGGGTCGAGGCGATCTCGGCGAAGAAGTCGCGTGCGAGGTCGGTGTTGACGTTCGGGTCGCCGGGGGTGAGCATGTGCCAGTCCACGATGACGTACAGGCCGCGCTCGGTGCCCTCTTCGATGAGTTCGTGCACCCGGTCGGTGAAGCCGCGCGGGTCGGTCTCGTAACCGCCCTCCTGGATGTACATGGACACGCGCAGCACGTCGGCGTTCCAGTCGTCGGAAAGGGCGTCCAGGGAGACGTCGGTGAGGCAGTGGTCGAACCACTGCAGACCGTGCGAGCTCATCCCGGTGAGCTGGACGGTCTCGCCGTTCTCGTCGCAGAGCTTGATGCCGCAGACCTGAAGCCGTCCATGCTCGTCGATGGCGGTGGTCTCGGGTGTGGTGGAGGCCGGGGTGGTGGAGGCGACGGGTTCGGCCCCTTCCAACGCACCGTTGCCGAGCAGGGTGGCACCGAGCAGAATCGCTCCCAGTGCGGCCAGGGACAGGGTGCGGTAGGGGTGCCTGGGGGTGGGACGGTGACGCGCCAAGGTTGTCCTCCAGCGGGGAGCGGATCGGACGCGGTGGGGGCGACGCGGATCCGGAAGGAAGGTTTCCCATTGAAGCTAGGTAGTGGTGGCGCGGCCGTCAAGGGGGGTGACCGAGGGTATTCGCATCGGCCCCGACGTCCCCGTGGGGCGCACCCGGTCGGGTACGCCCCACGATGAGAGCGGTGGAACCCCGCCTCAGGCGGGTTCCGGTTCGGGTTCGGGCCCCGGTGGTTCCGGGACCGGTTGGGGCTCCGGCACCGGGTCCGGGCTCGGTTCCGGCGGGACCGGTTCGGGCGGCATCGGCGCCGGTGGGAACGGGTCCGGTGGCATCGGGTCGGGCTGTCGTAGGGCCCGTTCCGCCAGGTTCACGCTCATCCGACTTCCTCCTCTCCTCCGGCCGTCTCGGTGGTTCGTGCTCGGTCCTGCCCGACCGAGGTGAGTTCCGTGTCAGGATCGGGCGTCGGGGTCGGTGTCGCGGGGCCTGCCCCTCTCCCCGCGCGAGGGCTGGTTCAATCGGTGTCCCGCCCGGTCGTTGAGCACACCGACGGTGTCGATCAGGCGACCGATCCGGGAGTCGGCGGCCTCCGAACCATGGCGCTCCACCGCTATCCCCGGTGCCCTGGGCAGCAGGCGGCCGACCACGCGCAGGGCCCGCTGGGTGAGCCCGGGGGCCACCCCGTGCACCGCCAACCCGATCCTGGTCACCGGTGTGAGGATGAGGAACCCGCGCCCGCTCGCGGCGGCCCGCACGATGGCGCGGGCCGCACGTTCGGCGCTCACGCTGAGCAACGGCAGCCCGGCGGCCAACGCGAACCAGGCGTACTCGCGTTCGGGATCGCCGGAGAAGAGCACGCCCTTGTGCGAACCGGTGCGCATCAGACCCGGCACCACGGTCAGCACCCGCACGCCGGTGCCGCCGGTCTCGGCGGCCAACCCCTCCGACAGCGCCGCCCAGGCGCGTTTGGCCACCGAGTACGGCAGCATGTGCGGCACCGACAGGTAGGCGCCGATCGAGGTGACGTTGACGACGGTGCCGCCGGTGCCGCGCATACGTTCGACGGCGGCGCGGGACAGGTGGAACGGGCCCCAGAACATGATGTCCATGGCCTGCGCGAAGTCCTCGTCGGCGATCGTCTCCTGCGGGCCCACCCGCATGACGCCGGCGCTGTTGACCACCACGTCCAGCCGGCCGAAGCGTTCGACGGCCGCGTCCAACAGAGCGTCGACCGCCTCCGGGTCGCCGATGTCGCAGACCACACCGTGGGCATCCACGCCCCGTCCGGTGAGTTCGGCGACGGCACGGTCCAGTCCCTCACGCCCCCGGGCGCAGATCACCACCGAGGCACCGGAGGCACCGAACTCACGGGCCATCTGCAGCCCCAGACCGCGCGAGCCACCGGTGACGAGCGCGACCTTGCCGCGCATGCTTCGGGCGCGGCGACGTTCGGACAGGGCCGAGACCCCCACCCCCAGGGCGGCCCCCGTGGCGCCCCAGGCGAGGAGTTCGGCGTTCTGTCGGATCGGCGACGGCGGCGGTTCGTGGCGGCGACGGTAGCGGCCCCACGCCCATCGGACACCGGCCAGTGCCAGGGCTCCCTTCAGGCGGCTCATGGGCGCCCCCGTTCCACAGGAGAGTGGCGGCGGGTGTGCGACATGTGTTCCCCTGTTCGATCGGGTTCGTGGGAGGAGGTTGTGGGTGCTGCGGTACCCGGCGGCCTCGGTGGGAAAACCGTGGCCGGCGAGAGTTGGACGAACCCGGGAACGCGCCTCGACCGGACTTCAGGGCACCAGACCATGGACCGGGGGAAGGCCGTCGTCCTGGTACCCGGCGGGGACGTAGGTGACGACCGCTCCGGAGACCGCGACGAGACTTTGGCGGTTCCTTCCGTGGCGGTTGTCGGGGTCGAAGAGACGTTCGCCGTCGAACCGGATCCAGCGCGGTGTGCCCGCGCGTTCGCTGTCGGTGTCCTCCGTCGGGACGGCCAGCACGGCGCGATCGCCCTCTTCGATCCCCGCCTCTTCGACCTCGCTCGTCCTCCGCTCGTTGACGGCGGAGACCAGCGCACCTTCCAGCACGGCGGTGGGGCCATCGAGGTAGTGGCCGATGTTCCACTCGACCTCGACGCTGGAGACGACCTCGCCGTCGGAGTCGGACTTCTTCAGCCGTCGAGGCCCGAGCGCCTCCGGCTCGTTCTGGGCGACCACGGCACCCTCGGTGTCGGCGGCCAGGGTGCCGGGGGCCATCTCGTACTGGTGGTACTCCTGCTCAGGATGGTCTGGGACGACATCGACCGGCTCTCCGGTGTTCAGGCCGAACAGACTTTCCCCGGCCGCGACCACGGGGTCCCCGTCGCTCCACGTCCTAGGCCGAACGATGTCGGCGTCGTCCCACTCCAAACGTCGGGACGGCTCCACTTCCGCACGCCAGAGCTCATCACCGGTCGTGGTGTCCAGGACGACCAAGGTCCGCTTCGCGTCCTCGGGCCGCCCCACTCGGTCGAGGGCCAGCGTCAACCCGATGTCTCCACTCTCCAGATCACCATCGTCGAAATGTTCCTCGTCCAGGCAGGTCCTGGAGACCAATAGACGGTCGCCGTACAGTCGCGTCCGCACGCTTTCCCCGGGCAGGCAAACGCGGCCGGTTTCCCGGGTCAGGGGGTACTCCCACTCGGGTTCCGCGGAGTCGAGGTCGTACCCCACCACGGAGCCGCCTCCGTCGTCTTCCTTGACCTCCATCATCCGATCGGCGTTCACGTGCCGCCGGGAGTCAGCGTCCTCGTGTTCGGGCAGCGTCGCCTCCCGGACGATCTCGCCGGTGGCGGTGTCCAACACGAGGATGGTGCCTGGTGCCGCGCGGCCCTCCCGGTGCATGAAATAGACGTGCGACTCGTCCCCCCGGACGAACCCGAACCCGAGGATCTCGGAGTAGGAACGCCGGTAGGTCCACAACTCTTCTCCGGTGGCCCCGTCCAACCCGACGAAACCGTCCCCGTACCGAACGACCGGGCCCCGGAGGCCGCGTCCCACATCCTGGATCGGCTGTTCCGGCTCCCAGGACCACCCCACCCGGGTGACGTCGGTGGGGAACGGAGCGGGTTCGCCCGCAGCCGCGACCCGGTGTTCGACTTCCACCCAGGTGGTGAGCACCGGGGTCAGGGCAGTGACCATGAGCAGGGCCGTCGCACCGGCGACCAGGCCACCGAGCAGGGCCTTCCAACCACCACCGGTTACCGTTATGGGAGCGAAGACCAGCAGCACGATCCCCAGCACGACCGCGCCGATACCGCCCCACACCCCGAACGCTTCTGTGAGGTACAGGCCACCTTCGGACACGGACGATGCTACGTAGTGGGTCGGGAAAGCCCACCAGGCCAACCCCATGGCCGTGGCGGCGACCAAAAATCGGAGCACGAGGCCGGCGGCGGATCCTTGGTCTTCGTCATCGGCCGGTGCGGAGCCTCGGTCGCGTCGGATGTTGATCCGCACCACCGGCACCATGAACGCCATGAAGAGCAGCAGGACCACAGGGATGGTGAAGTCCTCCGCCGCCTCGGAATCGATCCCGGCCAAGCGGACCACGGTCAAGACCACACCCCCGGCCATGGTCGCCATCCCGGCCCATCCGAGCACGCCTGCGTTCCGCCCGCCCACGCCCCACTCCCTGTCCACTTGTGCCCTGCTTGTCACCGTTCGTACGCAGGGAGCAGCCTATGATTCGACTCAGCGCAGGACGAACTCGCCCTTCGGTCCACGCAGGACCGCCTCAAGCAACGGACTGGAGCCTTCGGTGAGGTCCAAGTCGACGCCGAACGCGGACAGGGCCGGGGCGAGGCGGGCCGGCTCGGGGTGTTCGGCGCGCAGGGACACAAGTTCCAGGGTGGGCAGGTCCCCCAGGCCGGGCTGCGGCGTACTCCCCCAGTCGATGAGGAAGGGCACCGGCTCGGGGTAGGCCTCGGGTTCCCGTTTGGCCAGGTGCCAGCGAAGGACATCGCCCTCGGGGGTGGCCCGGGACCAGGGTTCGACGTCACCGGGATCGTGCCCCACGGCGCGGGCCCGCTCCACCACCGTGGTCAGGTCCTCGTCGACCCGGGCCGCGAAGGTCGCCAGGTGGGGGCGTTCCAGGTCGGCCAGACCGAACACCCGCACCGGACCGGGGTCGGCGCGTTCGGGGTCCGGACCCACGATCTCCAGGTAGTGGGGCGCGCGCTCACCGTTCACCGTGAGAGCGACCAGGGCGTTGGCCGAACCGACCGGGTGCCGGCCGCCCTGGGACGGAGCGACACCGGTGCGTTCCGCGAAGGCGGATACCGCCGCCGCCAGGTCCGGGACGGCGTAGACCAGGTGGTCGAGGGTGCCGGGGAAGCTCATAGGTGTCCCTTCCGAGTCGCACTCACCGTATAGGAGCTGATCAGGCCTTGTCGGCAGGGAACCCTCCGGTGGCGATCGGCCCCCACCGGTCGGGGGTGACGCGGACCAACGCCTTGCCCTGCTGCCGCATGGCCTGCCGGTACTCGTCCCAATCGGGGTGTTCACCGGCGATCACCCGGAAGTACTCGACGAGGGGTTCAACGGCCTCCTCGCCGTCGAGGACCTCGGCGGCGCCGTCCACCTGAACCCAGGGGCCATCGAAGTCGTCGGAGAGGACGACCACGCTGACGCGGGGGTCCTTCCGGGCGTTACGGGCCTTGGCGCGCTCGGGGTAGGTGGAGACGACGATGCGGCCTTCGACGTCGACCCCGCAGGTCACCGGCGAGGCCTGGGGCGAGCCATCGGCCTTCCGGGTGATGAGCAGCGCGTGGTGTCGAGGACGAACGAAGTCCAGGAGTTCGTCGCGGTCGACCTTGGTGTTGGTGGCGATCTTGCGGGCCATGTTCTCGCTTCCCCGGGTATGCATTCGGTAGCCCCGAAACTACCCGGGTCGCTTCGGCCGAACCTCGTGCCGTTCCGAGGGGTCAGCAGGCGTCGAACACGTGACCGGGTTCGGACTCCGGCACCAGGTCGAGGTCGCGCAGGATCGTTCGCGTGGGCGGACCGGAGTCGCACACTTCGACGAAGGAGGTTCCTGCTTCCTCCAGGTCCTCCGGGTACTCGATGGCGAGCACCTTCTCCTCGCCGTAAACCCGCGTGTAGCCGTCGCACTCCGACCATGCCCCGCAGGACTCGGTGATGGCGAAGTCGAAGCCGACCTCTTCCTTGCCCCGTTCGGCCTCCTCCACCGTGTTCTTCTGCGCTGCTTCCATACCCCGCTCATGTGTCAGGGCCACGAGGTCGACCGCCAGCGCCAGGTTGTCGTCGCTGGTCAGCGCTTCATCGGAGCGCAGGTAGGAGTCAAGGTTGTCGAACTCGACGGCGTCGAACCCCGCTTCAGCGCATCGGTCGATGGTTTCGGTGAGCGCCTCCGCGATGCGTTCACGTCGGTCCGAGGTCGAGGTGTCCAGGAGGAACTCGTCCGGCCAACCCGGATCCGCCACCGGGTCCCCGTCTTCGTCACGGAGGAGGAGGTCGGGGGTTTCTTGCCAGGAGTCCAGGTCACCCGGCTGTGTCTGGAACCCGTTGACGTAGCAGACCGAGTACAGGTCGGGTTCGGGGTCGGTGGAGGAGTCACGCACCACGATGTCGACCCCCGGTGGGGGTGGGTAGGCCCCGCCGAGTTGGTAGTCGAAGCCGCCTTCCCCGGGAAGGCCGCCTGGACTCCCGGAAGCACAGGCCACAAGGGACGCTGCCAGCCCCACGGACATCAACGCGGCGCGCCCGACACGAGCACCCAAGGTGGTCTTCCCTTCGACCCGGTGAGTGGAAGGAGAGGTCGGCCCCGAACGAGGAACCGCCTCCCCTCACCCAGTCAAGCACCCGAAGACCCCCACCCCACACACAGGGACGTAGCCCGCTCACCGGAAGAACTCCTGGGTCGCGGCCGTGGTCCCCTCCATCCCCGCGTGCGCGGGGAGCAGCCGACATGTCTTCTCCTCCGAAGCCATCCGCCAGGGTCCATCCCCGCGTGCGTGGGGAGAATCGGCTCTCAGCCAGGAGGACGTCCTCCCTATGAGGAAGGGCGTCTCCGGCAACACCTGGGGTGTCCGCTCTGCCCGTTATTGAGCGGCACCAAAAGCAACTCGGCTAGATCCCACCGGACAGGAATTCAAATAAGCTCGCGGAGCCGGTCGGCCGTCATCCCTGTTTTACGTAGAATCGAGGCTGTGGTACCACGCTTTAGCTCCTTATGCAATGGCACTACGACCACCCGAGCTTCGAGTCTCAACACAGCATGACTACCTTTGGTACGAACATGCTCATAGCCGACATTCTTCAGCGCGGCTATCATCTGGAGACCCGAAACGATCGGGATATGGCTTGGACTCACGCAGGCAAGCGTATGTCGATCTCAGTAGCTTTACTGGCGTTTTGACCCAACTGGCGAATGGCCTCTTCGTCTTCCTCGAAGTACAGCTCCAGAGCCTCCGTGAGAGCTTCGAGAGCCTCCTGCTCTGTTTCCCCTTGAGAAGCAACTTCAACGTCCACCGCACGTGCCACAAAGCCCCCGCACTCAGGGTCCGGTGTCAACGTAACGGCCAGATGCAGTACACGGTGCATGAAAGCAACAGTACCTGGGACGATCCACGCTCACCCAGAGAGCCCGAAAAGCATCGTGATCATAGCTCTCAGTACGGCATCCAAAGCCGTGGCCTCTGCCAGGATCCTTCCCCACGTGCGCGGGGAGCAGCTCAAGCAGAACCAGCCCTTCCGTCGGGGCTGGGGTCCATCCCCGCGTGCGCGGGGAGCAGACTAGTTCGGGGTGCTCCTCGGTGGGGGTCCAGGGTCCATCCCCGCGTGCGCGGGGAGCAGCAATAAAGACTGTCAAGGTAGCCCTGACAGTCGGGGTCCATCCCCGCGTGCGCGGGGAGCAGCAATAAAGACTGTCAAGGTAGCCCTGACAGTCGGGGTCCATCCCCGCGTGCGCGGGGAGCAGCGCCAGACCGATCTCCGCCAGGAGCGCGACGAGGGTCCATCCCCGCGTGCGCGGGGAGCAGTGCCGTCGGAGGTGGTGTCGTAAGCTCCACCGGGGTCCATCCCCGCGTGCGCGGGGAGCAGCCCCCCTCCCACCAGGGTTTCGGAACCTCATTGGGTCCATCCCCGCGTGCGCGGGGAGCAGGCCGAGGAGGCCCCGGAGGAAGGGGGCGCGCTCCCGCGAGCGGGTCCATCCCCGCGTGCGCGGGGAGCAGCCGCCGGCTGTTCGCCGAGGTGCCCCGGCACCGGGGTCCATCCCCGCGTGCGCGGGGAGCAGGACGGGCCGAGTAGGCGGGACAGCAGCGCGGCGGGTCCATCCCCGCGTGCGCGGGGAGCAGTTCGGTGGCTACTCGCTGGTCGATCAGCGCTTGGGTCCATCCCCGCGTGCGCGGGGAGCAGCGCACCCCCGACGGTAAGTCGCGCCGTCTGGAGGGTCCATCCCCGCGTGCGCGGGGAGCAGCCGGTTCGGGTGATCGCTGCGCCCGCCAAAGCGGGTCCATCCCCGCGTGCGCGGGGAGCAGTCGGGCTCGGGTCCGGCCGTGTACGTCGAGCAGGGTCCATCCCCGCGTGCGCGGGGAGCAGTCTCGCTGACCTGCGCGTTTACCAAGCAAACATGCTCGAATTTGCAACTAGTTGCGAATTGGACACTCGGAACAAAACGCACATAAGAGAATTACCTCCCGAAACGGCGCCGCTTCGACGCTTTGCTCCAGCCCTTCTTCGGTGGTCCGACGCTCCTCTTCACCGGCTCCTCCAGCTTCCTTGGGCGCTGGATCAGCGTCATGCCCTCATGGTCCACCGGCCGCCAATGATGCTCGAAGGTCTCGAAGGCGAAACCCTGCTCGGTGTCGGTGGAATACACCAACAACGCCCGACCATTACCCGCGTACTGCTGGACCTCGTCCCACAGCACCTGACGGACACGAGCCGACGGCTTACCGATGAACACTCCCGGCGCGATCTGCAACAACCACCTGGTGAGCAACCCACGCAGCCCGACAGGGCAGTTCGTGAGGATCAGCACCGTCACCAGATGACCCCCAGGTTCCGCCCGGACTCGATGTCCGCGCCTCGATCGACCTGGAGCCCGACCCGATCGGCGTCCTCCACGTCCACCCCGGTGGGCAACAACAGCTTCTTGATGTCCCCGACGCACCGGTCGAGCAGCTGGTCCCGATGAATGCGGTCCCGCAGGGCACGCCGGGTCCTGGTGCCGACCTCTTCCGCACCTTCGGCCGCCACGTCGAAGGCCACCGGGATCGCCACGTCCACCTTGTACAGGTCGGCCACGTCGAGCACGAAGGACTGCTCATGCCCCGAATGCACGAACCCAAGCCCCGGCGTACAGCCCAACGCGGCGACCACGGACTGCGCGATTCCGTAGAAGCACTGCGCGGCGGCGGTGACCGCCTGGTTGGGCGCGTCCCCCTCGTCGAACCGCCCGGGCACGTACTTCCGCCCGTGCCACTCGACACCGGTGCGGGCGGCGTTGGCCCGGTAGGCCGCCTTCACCCGGTCGCCTTCGAGCCCCAACAGCTCCCGTCGGCTGCGTCCTTCGACGTCCTCACCGGGGAACCGTTTCAGGTACATGGACCGGGCCACTTCGAGGCGAGTTCGACGGTTGGCCCACGCGGTGGCCTGTGCCTCGACCAGCGCGGAGGACCGGGTGAGGGCGCGGCCTCCGGAGTAGTACCGCACCCCCTGTTCCCCGACCCACACCACACCGGCCCCGCTGTCTCCGAGCAGGGCCATCGCCTGGTGGGTGACCCGGGTACCGGGCCCCAGAAGCAGCACCCCGATGGTCGCCGAGGGCAGGTAGGTCACACCCTCCCCGTCCTCGGCGGTGATCGCGTTGTCCTCACGGTGGATCACGCACCGTTCGAGGTAGACGAAGGAGCT
The DNA here is from genome assembly GCF_040635885.1 of Nocardiopsis sp. NPDC006832. Taxonomy (NCBI): domain Bacteria; kingdom Bacillati; phylum Actinomycetota; class Actinomycetes; order Streptosporangiales; family Nocardiopsidaceae; genus Nocardiopsis; species Nocardiopsis sp. NPDC006832. The sequence continues at coordinate 21,068 of NZ_JBEYLC010000059.1, forward strand.
CCGATCACCCACCCGGGTCAGCTCGGCGGGGCTCGACGCCCTCCGTTTACCGGCGGTGGACATCAGTCCACCGGCGCCAGGGTCATGAGTCCACAGCCGTAGGCCTTGGCCCGGCCGATGCCCGAAGTCAACGCCTGGCGCAACGCCTCGGGATCGGTGACGGTCAGCCTCCCGTCGAAGGTCGCCGTGACCACCGGAACCCGCATCCGCTTGCCCTTCCGCTCCGGCCGGGGGTCGGGTTTGTCGAAACCGGCGCTGTCACGGTCGTGCACCATCAACTCGTAGCCGTCGATCTCGGGCAGGGCGGGGTCCGGATCCTTGCGGCGCACCACCTCGAACCCGCGCCGCTCCTGCTTCTTGAGCAACCACCCCGCCTGGTGGCGGGGGGTGACGTGCGCGGTGAGCTTGGTCGGTTCCCCGTCCTTGCGCCGGATGCTGTGCACCGGGTTGGCGGTCAGACGGAAGGCCCAGGTCTGCCCCTCTTCCAGCCTGGACAGGAACCCCGCGTAGTCGTGGGTCCGCCACCAGGTGCCGGGGTCGGCCTTGGGCCACCCGGCCTGTTCCACCAGGTGGGTCAGCTCGGGACGCTCGGGGCTCACCACGTACAGGAACACCTCGGCCTTGGCGTTGCGATCCACCCGCCACAGCACCCGGGGGCCACCCGGCTCCCCGGCCGGAGCTCCCGGGAGGAGTTCGGGAAACCCGCCCAGGACGGCGGCGTGCATCGCCTGAGGAGAGGACAACAACTTGCGGGTGCCGGACCGGTGGGTGTTGAAACGGAATCGGGTCAGGTACATCAGCGGCCTCCCAGCGCGGAGACGGGATCGTGGTCGGGGGGTGAGGTGCGGCGCTCGTACGGGTTGGGCACCGTGACCGAACCGGACCGGACGGCGCGCAGACCGTATCGTCGGTGTCGGGGGTCGAAACTGAGCGGACGGTCGCGCAACGAGTCGGCTCCACCGTCCCTCGGAGAGGCGTCGACCAGGGTGGTCAGCTCGATCTTGGCCCCCTCGCGCCATCCTCGGCGGCGCTGGTACCAGTGACTCGCCCGCCAAGGCTGTCCACGCAACGCCTCCTCGACCGTGCCCGGCTCGGGCGTCCCGAGGTCGAGGGGTCGTGAGGGAGGGCAGGAGCGTCGCCCCAGGTAGGGCAGATAGACCGGCGCGCGCACCGCCCGGTACAGCCGTTCGACCAACTCGGGGTCTCCCTCGACCACGGCCACGAACACGGCGTCGGACAGGTAGAAACGCTCCGAGATCGGCATGGAGACGCCGGTGACCATGTGGTGTGCGGTCTGGTAGTCGCGCACCCGGGTGCCGGGCTGGTCCACCCGCACACCGAAGCGCAGCGCCGCCAGGTCGGACACCTCGGCGGTGCGCTCCCGTCCCAGGGCGGCGGCGAGCAGCCCGACCACCCCGCTCTTGGTGGGCGCGTTCTCCGTGCCACGTCGGGCGAATCGGGAGGAGGAACCCCACGCCTGGAGTGGCCCCGCCAGAACCAGGGGCAGGGTGTGCGTGGCGGGCCCGCTCATGCCGTGGGCGCCTGACGCCGGGCGACGGCGGCGCCGACCTGCTCGACCAGTTCGGGCAGGCTCACCTCGGTTCCCAGACCGGAGAGCTTGGCGGTACGCTCCCCCACCCGGACCACCCAGGTCTCGACGTCGTCGGCGGCCCCGAACGCGCGTTCCACCTCCGGCACGTACTCGGCCAGGCGGGCGCCGGCCTGCGCGACGTGCCCGGCATCGGCCGTGACGGGCTCCTCGAAGGCGCCGACGAAGCTGATGGGCCGTGCGCTGCGCAGCTTCACGATGACCACGTCGGGCAGGGTGTGGTGGCCGAAGGTGTTGATCTTGCCGGTGGGCAGCGACTCCACGAACCCGCGCACGAACGCCTCCACGGCACGGCGCAGCGGTTCGGTGACGGGTTCGTCCTCGCGCAGCCCCTCCCCCAGGTTCCTGCGCAGCAGGTCCACGTCGACGGCCGCGTACCGGTACAGGGTGGCGGAGTTGAACTCCACGGTGCCGATCATGCCGGCGCCGGTCTCCTCCTCGGGGTTCTTGTCGTCGACCGCGGTGTAGTAGTCCGACTCGTTCTCCACCTCGTGCACGCTGATGGCGTGCGCGACCTGGGCGGCGGCGTCCACGTTGATGTCGGCGCCGTCGGCGACCATGCGGCCGAACAGGGCGATGTCGACGGAGTGGTGGGTGTCGGCGATGGACTTGGCGCGGGCCTTGTTGTCCTTGTCCTTGAGGAAGGCCTTGATGTCCTCACGACCCTCGACGGCGAGTTCGGCGAGCCCGTCACGCTGTCGGGCGCTCAGGAACATCAGGTAGGCGGACTCGGGTGCGGGGGCCGGCTCCCCGCTCTTCTTGGCGGCGTCGGCCTTGCGCTTGGGCGGCTCGATCTTGGAGCCGGTGGCGGTCTGGACGGTCTCGGCGGCCAGGGCGAGCGCCTCGGTCTCCTCGATGGAGGGTTCGAGTTCGCGGATGCGCGCGGCGATGAGTTCGGCGACCCGTTTGGTGCGGGTCCCGAGCTCCTGGGGGTCGAGCAGGGCGTCGAAGGCCAGGCGGGTGGCGCGCTTCCAGGCCTGGCTGGAGACCCGGGAGCGGCGGGCGCCGCCGTAGACGGCGGTCTTGGGGGCACCGGTGTCGTCCCGGTTGAGGTTGCTGGGCGGCACGGTCTGCAACACGTGCACGTCGAGAATGGTACGGCTCATGGTGTTCCTCGTCCTGTCGGTACCGAATCTGCGGTGTGCGCGGCGGGGAGCGCTTCGGTGGGGGGTGTCTGGGGGTCAGCCTCGGGCCGCCACCGTCTCCTTCGGTGAATCGCCGGCGGAGCGTTGTGGCCGGTACGCCTGGAAGTCGCGCCCCCAGGTGCGGCGCACGCGTTCGGCCCCGGCGGCGGTGCGGGTGTCGAAGAGTTGGTCGGCCAAAAGGCCGTAGTCGAGCGGGACGTCCTCGGTCCGTAGCAGTTGGACGATCCCCCGCAGTCGATCCAGGCGCGTGCTCCGGCTGCTCGCCGTCTGGGCCTGCACGAACCGTTTGCGCAGGGGTTCGTCGATGTCACCGGCCGGCATGAGCCGACGAACCGCCGCCCCGAACCCGCGACCGCGCCTGTGCATGCCCGACTCTCGCTTGGACTGCTGGTGCAGGGCGTAGAGGGTGAGCGCCTCGTGCACGGCGGCCTCCGCGTGAGGGGTACGCGGATCGTGGACGTCGAAGGTTTCGTAGAAGTCGTGGTCGATGGTGAGTCCCACGAGTTCGGGAACCTCTTCGATGGTCTTGCCCGCGCCTCGGCGGATCTTGGCCAAGGTCGCCACCGCTGCGGACTCATCGCGGAGGTATCCGCCCTGGAGTCGGCGGATCCGCTCGTCCACCGCCTTGCCCACGGCCTTGAGCTCGGGGACGTGGGCGGTGCGGCTCGCTGTGGTCACTGTTCTTCCTCCGTGCTGCTCTCGGAGTCGGTGTCGGGGGTGGTGTCCGGCTCGGGGGCGGCCAGCGTCAGACACTTGCGCAGGGCCTTGCGGAAACGCAGGTCGACGCTGGAGGTGTTGAGCCAGAAGGCACCGTTCTTGGTGTCGAGCACGCGTCCTTCCCAGGACGCCTCACCGGCGGACTCGATGAGTTCGTCGCCCAGGCGCGACACGGTTTCGCGAACGGTGCGTTGCCACCTTCCCCGTCGCCGGTCGGGGTACTCGGGGTCGTTCAGGAGGGAGTCCAGGTCGGCCTCCCCGTCCTGGGGGGTGGCAAGGTCGCGCAGCCAGCCACGGAAGAGCCCGTCCAATTCGCCGAAGCCCCGGTCACGGGCGGTGGCGCGTGGCCCCTCCCCGTCGGCTCCGGCCGCTTGTGCCAGACCGGTAGCCAGGTCGCCCAGGGCGGTGACGGCCTCCTCGGCGTCGGTGACGGCGTCGACGGCCGTCCGCGCCAGCTCCCCGTTGTCCTGGTGGAGGAGGACCACGGGCATGGCGACCACGTCGTCGACGATCTCGTCGATGACGGACTGTTGGGTGCCGTAGACCGCCCCGACCAGACGGGCGCGGACGAGGTATCCCTTGGGCAGGTACCTATCGACGGTGAGTTTCGCGATCCATTCCAGGACGCGGGGGCGCACCTGGTCGGCGGCCTCCTGGCGCTGGTCGGCTCCCCTGACCCTGCCGGTGACCAGTGCTCCCAGGCCGCGCCAGGCGGCGCGGGCCGGGTCGTGTTCACGTGGCAGGTAGACGGTGGGCTCGCGGAGCTTCTTCTCCTGGGCGGGGCTGCGGCGCCAGGCGGACATGGGTTCGCGCGGCTGCATGTTGCGTGGGCTCAGCGGGTCGCCGTAGGAGAGCAGGACACCGTGCGCCCCTTGGCCGTCGTGGTGCAGACGCAACCGGCGCGTCTGCCAGGTGTAGAGGTCGCGCAGACCATGCGGTCGGGCGGCGGCCTCCGCCGCTTCCAGTGGTGCGGCGGTGACGGGTGGGTGTGCCCAGGCCGGCCGGTCGCGTTCGGAATCCGTGTGCAGGTTGGGAGTGTCGAAGGCGATGAGGTTGAGCAGCAGGGTCTGGCGCAGGTCATCACCCTCGACGTGGACCCCGCCGAGGTTGCCCGCCCAACCCACTCCCAGCGGGTAACCTCTGCCACCCTTGGCGCGGGGATCGCCCTCGACTCCCGTCTTGATACCGGAGGAATCGTAGGCGTGGGCGTGCACCACCCAGCGCGCGGCCTCGGCATAACCCAGGCGTTGGGCTCCGTGGAACCGCATGGTGAAGAACCGAGTGCCGTTGGGAACGTCGGCGACCATCTTGTCCAGGGGCGCGTACTCGCCCTTGCTCGTGCGCAGGTCCGCGACCTGGAGGAAGGGGGTACGCGGGTGCAGCAGGTCGAAGCGCTCGGCGTGTTCGTCGAGGTAGGCGCGCACACGGTCCAGTGGGAGGTCCTCCTCCCACAGGTCGGCCCAGTCCTCGATCTCCTGGGGGCCGTCGATGGCGTCGTGCAGGATGGCCAAGAGCAGCCGCAGCAGGGCGAAGTCCTGGGTGGGGACGTCCCCCACCAGTCGGCGCACGTGTTCGGCCTGCTCGAAGACCTCGACCAGGGAAAGCTCGGTTTCGACTCCGTCGGTGCGCAGGACCGGGATCCATGGCCGGCGGGTGAGGTCGAAGGTGGTCGTGTCGGCGGGCGGCGGGGTGGCCGTGGATACAGCGGGGGGTGCCTCAGTCGGCACGGGTGACCTCCAAGCCGTCGGATTCGGTGTAGTGGAGTCGGTGGCCGGCCAGTTCGGCACGGTCGTCCTCGTCCAGGAAAAGGACCAGCTCTCCGGCGATCCAGTGGGCCTCCTTGGCCTGCCACGCCTCGACCAGGTCGGCTTCCAGTTCGGTGATGGCACGGTCGATCATCTGACCGGAGAGGGTGAACTGGTAGGGCAGGCGCAGCCCGCTGGCGGCCAGGGCACGAGCCGCCTTGGGAGCCGGGACGGAGTCGGTGGGCAGTGGCAGACCGCCGCGTCCGCCACTCAGCCAGGGGACGGTGGTGAGCGAGCCATCGCTGTGACGTCGGGCGACCAGGACCTCCAGGCTCTCCCCGGTGTCTCGGACCTGGGCCTTGCCGCTCTGGGTGTCGTCGGCCTCTCCCACCCCGGCGTCCACCCAGCCGATGATCGCTCGGCCATCGCGCGCGGCCGGGTCCAGCAGGAAGGTGCGGGCTCGGACGGCGCGGTCCACCTGCTTGGTCCGTTCCGCGCACAGGGCCTGGTCCATGGCCTCGTGCCACTCCACCGGGGCGATACCGACGTGGTCGTCGACCTCCTCGTAGGCGAACTGGACCAACGGGCTGATGTAGTAGGGCAGTTTGAGCGTGCTCGCCTGGCCGGGGTCGGCCGGCAGGTGGGGACGCAGGACCGCGAGGGCGCGCAGGAGCGGGTATTGGCCGTAGACGGTGCGTGAGCCCTTCACCGGCCGTGGCGGGGACTGGGTCCAGTCGACCCCGGTGACCAGGCAGCGGGCGGCGCGCAGGCGGGGTGGACGTTCGGACTGGTCCTCGCCCCGGGGGTGACGGTGCATACGGCCCATGCGTTGCAGAAGGAGGTCGACGGGGGCCAGGTCGGTGACCATCAGGTCGAAGTCGACGTCAAGGGACTGCTCGACGACCTGACTGGCGACCACGATGCGCCGCTCGGGGCGCTCGCCCCCGAGTGCCACGACCTTGGCGGGTGGCCCGTACTCACGCAGGAGTTGTTCGTCCCGGGCGGCCCGGTCCAGGTCGAGGAAGCGCGAGTGGGCGACGGTGACCGCATCTTCGCCGAAGTGTCCGCGCAGGTGGGCGGCGGTCTCGTGGACCCGGGCGACGGTGTTGCGGATGACCAGGGCGCAGCCACCCTCGTGGAGTTCTCGGTCCAGGCGTTCGGTGAGGGTGGCGAGTTCGTCGTCCAGGGGCTCGATGAGCACGTCGGTGGATCGTCCGGAGAACTCGGCGGGGTACAGGCGCGGCGGCGTGCCGGGGGCCGCGGTGGTGATGAGCGGGTAGGAAGCGGCCTGGGCGACCTCTTCGTAGCCTTCGACCTTGGGGCGTGGGCCTTCGCCCGTGTAGGCCTGGGCCAGTTCACGGCGCCGGTCCGAGGGCAGGGTGGCGGACAGGACGATGACCGGCACCCCGTACCGGCCCAGCCAGGCCAGGGCCCGGTCGAGGTAGGTGTTCATGTAGGTGTCGTAGGCGTGCGCCTCATCGATCACCACAACCTTGCCCGCGAGCGCCAGGTGGCGCAGGGCCAGGTGCTTGCTCTTGAGACCGGCGAAGAGCAGCTGGTCGATGGTACCCACGGCGAAGGAGGAGAGCATGCCCTTCTTGCGACCGCGCAACCACCGGTGGGCTATGAGGGCGGCGGAGCCGGATTCGTCCTCGCGGTCGGTGTCGGTGGCCAGACGGGGGCCGCCTCCGAGGTAGCCGGCGAACTCCTCGTTGAGGTGAGCCTTGGAGTGGGCGAGGAAGATGGAGGTGGCTTCCTCGGGCATGCCCGGGAGGTGGTCCAGCCAGTGGGTGAAGCGGGCGAACATGGCGTTGCTGGTGGCCATCGTGGGGAGCGCGACGAAACAGCCGCCGGCCCCGGTGGAAGCGGCGAGGATCTCCGCCGCGAGCAGGGCCGCCTCGGTCTTGCCCTCGCCCATGGGGGCTTCGATGATCATCAGTCCGGCGCCGGCCATGTGCCGGGCGGCCTGGACTGCCTGTTCCTGCACCGGGCGTGGGCGGGCTCCCTCGGGCAGGTCGAAGCGCGCGGCCAGGAGTTCGGCCGTGGTCCCCGTGGGGTGCTGGGGGTTCCACTGGCGGGGAAGGTCGAGCAGGCGCCAGGCCGCTTCGGTGCGCTCGGGGTCGGTGCCGCGTTCGCCCGGGAAGTAGGGGAAGTAGTCGGAGTTGCTGGCGATCCAGTCGGCGGTGATGACCAGGGCGGTGAGCAGGACCTGGGCGGGTTGGGGGAGCTTGGCCGTACGCCAGGAGGACAGGTGGGCGCCGGCCCCGGTGACTTCGGCAGCCGTGTCCAGGAGTTCGGTCTGGACCCGGTGCCAGATCTCGGCCGCCTTGGGTGTACGCAGAAGTTCGGGGTGGTCGTCGAGCGCGGCGATGGCGCTGTTGGTCGGCGGGATCCCGTGGTGGCCGCCGGCGATGACGGTGAACTGGTGGGTGTCCCGGGGGCGCCAATCGTGCTCGTCGACCAGCCAGTCACGAAGGAGGAGGTGGCCGGCGAGACCGTGCGGGGCGAGATTCCGGTCGGCCATCTGCTTTTGGAGGGGCATGTCCAGGCCCTGGGCACGCATGTCGTCGGCCAGGTGTTCGACCTGGCAGGCGAAGGCGGGCGTGGCCTTGCCGATGTCGTGGGTGGCGGCGAGCCACACCACCAGGGAGCGAGCCGAGGACTCGTCTCCGGAGAGCGCGGAGGTGATGAGCGCGCGGGCCTGTCGCGGAACCCACTCGTCCCAGAGTCTGCCCGCGATGGAGGCGCTGTCGGCCATGTGGCGGTAGAGCGGGAGCCAGCCGTCGGAGTCGAAGTCGTGCTTGGCCCAGGCGCTACGGGCGGCCCTGGAGAGGGAGTCCTTCCAGGGCTGGGCAGGGGGACGGGGGTTCATGGGAGACATCTAAGCGGCAGTGGACGACTGTTCGGGACTGGTTCTAACACCTTCCAGTGGCCGAAAACGGCCAGGTGGCTACTCACCGGTTTTCCGGGCATTTCGGACGGAGGTGTGGTACTCCCTCCCATCCGAGTAGTTGGCGGATCCCCGCGTGCGCGGGGAGCAGCCCGGAGCCTGCCAGTTCCCTTCCTCGTCCAGGGGGTCATCCCCGCGTGCGTGGGGAGCAGGCACAGTCCGGCCGGCACTCCCCGTCGGGGTAGGGGTCATCCCCGCGTGCGCGGGGAGCAGCGCACCCAGGCGTCCCGCGCTTCGGTGGGGCGGGGGTCATCCCCGCGTGCGCGGGGAGCAGCAATCCAAGAGCCGGCCCAGGTGGTGAACGAGGGGGTCATCCCCGCGTGCGCGGGGAGCAGACCCTAGCGGGTGACGGCGTCTTTTTCAGCGTGGGGTCATCCCCGCGTGCGCGGGGAGCAGCCATCATCGACACCAACCTGGACGAGGTCAGTCGGGGTCATCCCCGCGTGCGCGGGGAGCAGACCGTCGCCGGTCCCGGGCGGGATGTTGAGCTGGGGTCATCCCCGCGTGCGCGGGGAGCAGGCATGGAGCACGCGCACGCGCGCGCGGGTGGCGGGGTCATCCCCGCGTGCGCGGGGAGCAGTACCACTGACCATCCGCGGACACGACCGCGCCGGGGTCATCCCCGCGTGCGCGGGGAGCAGGCATCGGGGGCTCCTTGGGGATTGGTGGACCGGGGGTCATCCCCGCGTGCGCGGGGAGCAGTCATAGATCGGGATACCGGCGTCCGAGATCTGGGGGTCATCCCCGCGTGCGCGGGGAGCAGCGAGCTGGTCCTCGACCCCTTCGCCGGGTCCGGGGGTCATCCCCGCGTGCGCGGGGAGCAGGGCGCCCCGGGGTGGTTAACCCTTCTCGCCATGGGGTCATCCCCGCGTGCGCGGGGAGCAGTGACCATGTCCGATTCTGTTTTGAGGCGTCAGGGGGTCATCCCCGCGTGCGCGGGGAGCAGCGCAGCTAGGTCGTCAAGATCAGGCGTGGGTGGGGGTCATCCCCGCGTGCGCGGGGAGCAGCCACGTCGCCCGGACACGACGATGCTGGTGAGGGGGTCATCCCCGCGTGCGCGGGGAGCAGGACCGGAGACGGAAGAACTGAGACGAAGGACTGGGGTCATCCCCGCGTGCGCGGGGAGCAGGGGACAATCAGGGTGTGGTCCGGAGCGCATGGGGGGTCATCCCCGCGTGCGCGGGGAGCAGTCCCACGCCCGACCGATCGCCTTCTTGCCCTCGGGGTCATCCCCGCGTGCGCGGGGAGCAGCCGGCGCGGGTGAGGTGCTGCCCGGTCTGGCTGGGGTCATCCCCGCGTGCGCGGGGAGCAGCGCATGCGGGGCACCGTGGTGGACCTGGTGCCCGGGTCATCCCCGCGTGCGCGGGGAGCAGCCGGTACGGTCGGCCATCGCAGGCCGGCGAAGGGGGTCATCCCCGCGTGCGCGGGGAGCAGGTGATCGCTCATGCGTTCCTCGCTTTCGTGGCGGGGTCATCCCCGCGTGCGCGGGGAGCAGCCCGCGCCCGTCCCCACCGACTTCATAGAGCTGGGGTCATCCCCGCGTGCGCGGGGAGCAGTTCGACCTCCCAACCGGGCTCACCGACGAGACGGGGTCATCCCCGCGTGCGCGGGGAGCAGTCCACCGGGGAGTCGGCCACCACCTGTGTCCAGGGGTCATCCCCGCGTGCGCGGGGAGCAGTTCGACCTCCCAACCGGGCTCACCGACGAGACGGGGTCATCCCCGCGTGCGCGGGGAGCAGTCCACCGGGGAGTCGGCCACCACCTGTGTCCAGGGGTCATCCCCGCGTGCGCGGGGAGCAGGCCGGCCACGAACCGCTGCGGGAGCGCTACCAGGGGTCATCCCCGCGTGCGCGGGGAGCAGCTGGAACTGCCGCGCATGGATACCGAAGTCGGGGGGTCATCCCCGCGTGCGCGGGGAGCAGGAACTCGGGGGTTCAACCACACGCGGGAAGGAGGGGTCATCCCCGCGTGCGCGGGGAGCAGGTCTTGGTGATGGACCTGCACACCCACGCGCTGGGGTCATCCCCGCGTGCGCGGGGAGCAGGCCGCTCCCCGGTTCCCGGCCCAACCCCGACAGGGGTCATCCCCGCGTGCGCGGGGAGCAGGCGCCGGCGGATCGTCGCCGGGGCTACACCCAGGGGTCATCCCCGCGTGCGCGGGGAGCAGTCCGGGTCGAACCGCAACGCCATCACGTCGTGGGGGTCATCCCCGCGTGCGCGGGGAGCAGGCCGCTTACCGGGTCCAGGCCCACACCTACGGGGGGTCATCCCCGCGTGCGCGGGGAGCAGGGCAGGGAGGAACCCATGGCCCACACGCGCTTGGGGTCATCCCCGCGTGCGCGGGGAGCAGTGTATGTGGTGGTGGCAGGACGTTGACGGGTGGGGGTCATCCCCGCGTGCGCGGGGAGCAGGCGCTGGCTCAAGTGCAGTGGCTCCAGGTCGCGGGGTCATCCCCGCGTGCGCGGGGAGCAGTCGGTGTTCTGCGAGATGATGTCCCCCACCGTGGGGTCATCCCCGCGTGCGCGGGGAGCAGCCGGGCGCGGGACCGATCCGAGTCTCAGTCTCGGGGTCATCCCCGCGTGCGCGGGGAGCAGTCGACAGGGTTGGGTAGCATGGAGATGTCTTTCGGGGTCATCCCCGCGTGCGCGGGGAGCAGGCATGCGGTGCGGGGAAGTTGCGTCGGCATCGGGGGTCATCCCCGCGTGCGCGGGGAGCAGTCTCGTTGACCTGCGAGTTTACCCGGTGACCATGGCCAAATCTGCAACTTGTTGGAACTTGGACACCAAGCCACCTTCTTCACAAAGGGAACATACTGGTTCAACGGGCAGCATCGAGAAAGGGATGCGGGTTCGCCTGGGCCTCCAGCACCAAGTCTCGATACGGCAGAGTCACCACCGAACAGGACTGCAGCCCCAAGAGTTGCTCGGTCCTCTCTAACCGGAGAACAACATCTTCACGAGTGTCTTCGGAGACGATCTCGGTCTCCACGAACGATCCCAGTCCCGTGATCGTGTCCACCACCACCGATAGCCCCGGCCGGTGAGGGATTCGGTGGCAGATACGTGCTTTTTCGACACGGGCCAGCGTGATCATGCCCAAGGCTTCCAAAAGACGATGGGCATGCTCAGCCTGGCTGATGTCCGCCAAGGCCACGTTGGTCTCCTTCTTGGCCACGACACCATCGGCGCTGTGGGTGGTGGCGTCGGATGCGGGCTTGTAAGTGACCTCGCAGCTGTCTTTCGTCTCACGGACCCGTAAGCACTCCACCGTTTTGAGGAAGTCAACATCGGGCCGACTGTAGTAGGTGTCGACCTCCACTATCGGCCCTGTGGCGACAAACCCCGACTCTTCCAATCGCCGCTCCAGCGCCTCAGGGTTCGCCAAAACCCGCTTGCGTTCGATCTCGACCAGGGACACCGGAGGTCATTCCCTTCCAGGGGTGAGGCCCGCGTACACGCGGGCGAGATTGTGTTTACTGAACGACTCTCGTACACCGGTCAGCGCCTTGGTCAGCATCGCAGAATCCCCCATGGGGATGTTGCGGAAGAGCACGAGTTGCTTGGCGTCCCACAACGGGTTGGCGAGTCGTTTGGCCAGGTAACGGTTGTAGTAGTGACGCTGCCGGACCACGATGTCCTCCATGCCGACGGGCAACAGTACGGTCGGATGAGCAGAGTTGGCCCGCGCGGAGTTGACCGCGAACTCGGTGAGCAGTTCGTCGGTCGTGAGATACGCGTAGGTCTCGCGCCCCTCACGGACGCTCCATTCGTTCCAGACCTGTAAGCATGTGACGTCACCCTCCTCCACGGCTGTGAGGAAGCCGTTCAGGGCCACGTCTGTACAGGTGTCGAAGATGTCCCCGTCGACGGTGCGATGGTCGGCGTAGGGTTCGCTGAGCACATCCAGCATGTCTCGATGGGTTCGGGGCAGCCACTCGGGTTCGGTGAGGGTGTAGTGCACGAGCTTGTGTCCGGTGTGTGCGTCCAACCATTCCGCCGACAGCGGTCCGTCCAGCACTGGGACGAAGCCCAATACTCCGGAGCGCCACACGTGGTCCCGGAAGGTGATGTAGTGGCGCTGGATCTCGCGGAACAAACCGATGGGCGCGTTGATCACGGCGCAGGTATTCACATCCAGGTCCGCGATCTCCACGATCCTCGAATCCTGCCGAGCCACGGACTGGTCCTGAACGTGGTGGTAGGGGTGCTTTCCGTGCTCCAGGTAATGCGGGGTGAACATACGTAGGAAGTGCAGCCAGGAAGGCTCGTCGTAGACGTGTGTGACCCGTTCGTGCAGGCTCCGGTCCCGAACGGAGAACAGGTCCCTGTAGACGAAATATCCGTAAGGTTCGATCACCGAGCCGAGCACACGGATGAGCGAGTGCAGCCCGCTGTAGCCACCCCCGTAGGAGTAGACCTCGTGCACCAGTGCCGAGGCGCTGACCACATCGGCGGGGCGTGGCAGGAGCAATTCCAGGTCTTGGACGAAGCCGTGGGTGAGTTCGCATGTGCCGACTGCGTTGAACTCGTTGATGGCGTGCGACAGAGCATGTGATTCGACGCCGGGAACCTCGATCAGGGTCAAGTCCACGGGGCGCCCTTCCCAACGACGCTCGCGCAGGCGGGCGGCCAGGAAGTTCACGGCTGCCCCGCCTCCGGGGCCGACCTCCACCACGTGGGGGCGTCGGGAGTCCACTTGTCCCAGTGCGCGCAGCACGAAGGAGGCCTTCTCTTCGCCATGGGTGTTCGCTGCGACATCCAGGTAGTTGGGGGCGGACTTGTGTTCGGTGGCGAACACGGCCAATGGACACCTCCTCGATCGGGGAAACGCGCTGGGCCCGACAACCGGACGGGGCACGGCGGTGATGATGTTTCAAGGAGAGCCGAGGGCCGCTGGGTGAAGCCAGAATGAGACGGATTCAGTCACGATTCATTCAGATGATCACGCTGCGTGTGCGCGATAATCGGCTGTATGACCTCCCCTTCCCCCGACGGTTTCCGAACGGCCCTCGCCCACTGGCGCAAGCAGCGCCGCATGACGAAGAAGGCCCTCGCCGAGGCGATGGGTTTCGACCCCTCCTACGTCAGTCACGTCGAGTCCGGTCGCTATCCCCCGAGTGAGGAGTTCGCCCGCCTGGCCGAGCAGAAGCTGTCCACCGGTGGTGAGCTCTGGCGATCCTGGCAGATGGCCCCCGGCGTACAACCCACGTCCGCCGGGAACGGAGAGTTGTTCGTCGACCTCGATCACGCGGAATTGCGCTATTACGAGGGCACCTACACCGCTTCCATGCGGCGACGTGTGGTCAACGGCGGCAACGAACCGGTCACCCGCTACTTGGTGCGTATCAGCGTCGACCGCTACCCGGGCCGCCCAGAACTGTCGAATGAGCTCTACCGCAACCATCCGCTCACGTGGGAACAGCTGCGCCTGACCGCCTCATGCGACGGCGAACCCATGGCATGGGTGCCCAAGCACGACCGGGATTCCTTCAAGGAGGTCTGGTTGAGCTTCGAGAACCAGGACTCGATGTTCTCCCTCTACCCGGGGCAGGCCGCCGTACTCGAATACTCCTACGTCGTCGGATCCGACCAATGGGGACGGTGGTTCCAGCGCGCCATCCGACTACCGACCAGGGCGGTCAGTGTGGAACTGCGCTTCCCCGATTCGATGAACCCCAGGGTGTGGGGCACCGAGACTTCCAGCACGGCCGCCGCCGTACCACTGCGATCGGCCATACAGCGCCGAGAAGAAGACGGCGAAGTCTCGTTCATCTGGCACACGAACGACCCTCCGATCGGCGCCCGCTACCGGTTGGAGTGGCAGTGGCGAAACAGCCCTGAGCAGGGCGTCGAGGCCCGTCCCTTGCTCCGCACGGCCAGCGATCGTATGCGAGCGGCCGGGATCGTGCAGGAGGGCGCGGAACTACTCACGCGGGTTTCTCGACCTTTCCGTCTGCCTGCGGAGGCAGAGGAAGCAGAAGAGGTCGTCGACCAACTGCATCGCGCCGTCCAACGGGTACGCGACCATCATCACTTCGGTAAGGGCATGGGGTTGGCGGCGCCGCAGATCGACATCGACCGTGCGGCGGCCATCGTCCTGCCTCCAGATCCCGATGCTTCAGCGATGGTCCTACTCAACCCGACGATCATCAGCGAGTCCGGCGCCACCGATTCCCAGTACGAGGGGTGCCTGAGCTTCTTCGACGTACGCGGGCTGGTTCCCCGTCCGCGCCGTATCGAGGTCGAGCACACGAGGTCGGACGGGTCCACCGCCATCGCGGTGTTTA
>NZ_JBEYLC010000060.1:0-34308 GCF_040635885.1 Nocardiopsis sp. NPDC006832
GGGCGTCGCGGCATGGGGCTCATGCTTGCGGCCTGACAGCAGCAGCGTGGGGGAAGTGCCCGGACCGTTACCCCTTCTCAAACACGCTCTAAGGCGGTCTGCGGTTCGACCTAAGGCATCCCCGAGAGGCGGATCCGCTGCACTCTTCCGATGCGCGGCCGGGGGCCTTAGAGCGAATCTGGAATCAGTCGGGAGAACAGCCCCGGCACAGACCCCGGAGGAGACCACCATGCACGCCGACCTCAGCGCCCAGGCCGCCGACCTCTACCGTGCCGAGGCCGAGCGTGTGGCCCGTCACGATCGTCTCGTCGCCTCGGTGAAGACTCGCGGGCCGGGGCTGCGCAGGCTGTGGGCGCGGATTCGGACACCGCGCTCCCACACCCTGGCCGCCTGAGGCCGGGGAGCCACGGCTCAAGGCCGTGAGCGAGGTGCCGTGTCGAGCGGGGTTCGACACGGCACCTTTCGTATGCCCGAACATATGCACGTGCCGAGGAATGTGCAGAATGACGTGCGGCGGAACGTGCGCAATTCACGTGCACGGTTTCGAGAATGCTAGCGCCATTGGGCCGGAATGTACACCGCGCGACCTGTGTGAATGCGAGCATCGAGGTTTGTCGCCTGCCTGGCGGGTATCCTGCCTGTTCATGGGGTCTTATTCTGGACTCTTTGAAGATGACCGAATCAATAATCTTGGCAATCCGTAATTCGGATGTCATGATGGTTCGTGTTGGGTGGTGACAAGTTGGAAATACGAATCCTCACCCCGGTCCCACAGATTCTGGTCGAGAACCGATCGGTCGACGTGGGTTCCCCCAAGGCCCGCCTCGTCCTCGCGGTACTGGCAGAGTCCGTCGGTCGTCCCGTACCGACCTCGACCCTCATCGACCGCGTCTGGGGCGAAGCACCGCCCGACTCGGTGCACACGAGTGTCTACTCCTATTGCAGCCGGATCCGGAGAAGCCTCAAGGACGCGGGCGTGCCGACCGACATCAAACGTCGGTCCAGTACCTACACCCTGGAGGTCGACCCCGACGCGGTCGACTGGCATCGGGCCCGGAACCTCTCCGACCAAGCACGCAAGCTCACCCAACGGGGAGAGCACGCGGCGGCATTCGCGCTCCTGGAAGAGGCCCTGGAGTTGTGGGACGGCGAACCCCTCACCGAGTTCGCCGGGGTGTGGGCGGATTCCCTACGGCGGCGCATGGCCCATGGGCACCGCCGTCTGCTCGGCCAGTGGGCGGAGGTGGGGCTCGTCCTCGGTGGTCCCGAAGAGGCCCTCCTCCGGCTGGAGGACCACCCTCGTGACGAGACCTTGGCGTACCTGCACATGAAGGCCCTGGAGATGTGCGGTCGGCACACCGAGGCGATCGAGTGTTACACCGAGCTACGGGAGCACACGGTCGCCGAGTTGGGCATCCAGCCCAGTCCCCGAACACGAGTGCTCTTCCAACGGATCCTTACCGAGGCCGACGGCGACGAAGGCCGATGGGCCGAACCCGTTCCCCTCGCGGAGCCCCGTCGAGAGGTAGTGGACACTCTTCGAGCCGACGTCTCCGACTTCCTGGGACGGGACGAGGAACTCGAAACCCTGCTCACCTCAGTGCGTGCTTCCGATGGCCGATCGACGGTGCACTTGATTCATGGCCTGGGCGGAGTCGGTAAGACGAGCCTGGCCGTGCACGCCGCTCATCGCCTGCGAGACGCCTTCGACGTCAGATTGCAGACCGATTTGACCGGAGCGAGTTCGGACCAGGTCCTCTTCCGCCTGTTACAGATGCTCGGGGTTTCGGGCAGCGGTATCCCCACAGAACCCGAGGCGCGTGTGGCGCTGTGGCGCAATCAGGTCGCGGGTCGGCGGGTGCTCCTTCTCCTGGACAACGCGGACCACCACGACCAGGTGGTGCCGGTGATTCCGGGGGCCGCTGGGAGCGTCGTACTCGTGACCAGCAGACGCAGCCTCGCCGGACTCCACGGCGCTCGTCGGCTGTGGCTACGACCTTTGGACGAAGAAGACGCTGTACGGATGTTCGCCGCCTTCAGCGGGCGTGACGTCGAGGAAGAGGGCGTGAGCCGGGTCGTGGCCTTGGCCGATCGGTTGCCGCTCGGGTTGTGGATCGCTTCGGCTCAGCTGAGGCGCCGGTTCACGTGGAGCCTGGACCGTCTCGCAGATCACCTTGAGAGGCATACGAGGGCGTCCGAGCAAGGTGCGGATTCGGAGGCTTTGGCGGTCTTCATCGACACCTACGAAACTCTGGACGTGTGGGCCCGACAGGTCTTTCTTTGTGTGGGTCTGCACCCCACGACGGTGGTTCCGGACCACGCGGCGGCGGCATCCGTAGGTGATTGGGACGAGACGGAGAAGGCCCTGGATGAGCTGATCGACGTCCATTTCCTGGACGAGGTCAGCCCAGGGCGTTACCGGATGCACGATTCCGTGAGGCGATTCGCCCGCCAACGTGCGGCTCGGACGATGTCCGAGCGACAGCGGTGGGAGGTGGAACGGCGCATCTTGGACTACTACCTGGCCACCGTGGACAACGCCGATCGCACGGCGATGCCGGGGCGCCAACGAACGGAGCGCCCGATCACGCGTAGTTCGGCCACTCCGGACTTCGAGAGCCCGAGAGAGGCACGAGAGTGGTTCGCGGACACCTTTCCATCGGTGGAGAGGGTCATTGAACACGCCCGGGAACGAGGGTTCACGGAGTACGTGGCGAGGATTCCATTGGCCATGGCCGGGCTCTTGGAGACCAACGGCCCCTGGGACCGGGCGGAAAAGCTCTTCGTCGAGGCGGTGGAGGCCTGGCGTGAGTTGAGTGATCCCCTCGGCACGGCGGACGCTCTCTACGAGTTGGCCGTCATGCGGTTGAAGCTGATGGATCGGGGTGAGGTCGAGGAACTCCTCGGTCGTGCGATCGCGCTGTGGGAGGAGTGCGGTCGTCGGCAGAACATCCCGTATGCCCGGGACCAGGTCGGTCTTCTCCACGCCGACCAGGATGATCACCTGCGAGCGATCTCCGAGTACAGGGCCTCTCTCGACGAGTTCCAGGATTTGGGGGACCAAAGGGGCATCGCGAAGGTCTACAACCATCTCGCGCTGAGTCAGAGCGAGACCGGAAGACACCATCGTGCTTCCAGCCACTTCCTCGTTTCCAAACAGCTCTACCAGGCGTTGGGGGATGAGCACATGGCGGCACGCGTGGCCATGAACCTCTTCCAGATGCGCTTCGGGGAGGGGCGTCACAGAGAAGCGCGGGCATTGAACGAGCGCTGTATGTGGGTGTTCCGGGCCTATGGTGACGCTCTCGGTATCGCGAGTACTCAGCACAACAGGGGACTTCTGGAGAGCTACCTGGGCAGGCATAGGGACGCCTACGACAGTTTCCAGTCGGCCCAGAGAGGGTTCTGGTCCGCCGGTGACGTCACGGGGATGATCAGGAGCAAGGTCGGTGTGGGAACCGCCCTGTTGGGTTTGGGCAGGATTCCCGAGGCCGAGTGGACCTTGTTGAACGGTCTCGAACTGGCCGAGATACATGACCTCGCCCTTCCGAGATCACCCCTTCTGCGAGCTCTCGGGGACGTGCGGTCGGCACAGCAGCGTCGTTCCGAGGCCGAGGTGATGTACCAGGAGGCCAGGGGAGTCGCCGCCAGCACGGGTGCGCATCAGAACGAGGGGATGTGCTGCTCACGTCTGGGAGACCTCAGCAGCTTGAAGGGCGACCCGGAAGAGGCGTTGGCGTACTGGGCGGAGGCGGTGCGGCACCTCGAACGGATGCCGACGCCCTACCTGGAGCAGGTGCGTTCCAAGATCAAGTGGTTCCAGTACGTAAGGGGCCAAGCGGTGGGTTAGGGACCTTCGGGAGGACTTTCTCCAACCATCTGCGGTACGGACAGATGTGTGGTTAAGGTGCCTGCTGGTACTGGAGCAATGTGGCTACCGGTGCTTATTTACCCCCTTCCCTGGAAAGTCCTGCCTTGTTCGCTTCGCAGAGCACCGTTGCCCCGGATCTGACCTCTCTTCCTTCACAGGTGTCCAGCGACGATCCGATACGCGTACACAAGTGATCTGAAAGCGGACATGCCTCGACAAGGTCCGTGCAAGGTCAGGGCTTGTCCGCGATGAGGTTTCCAAGTTCCCGGCAAGGTCTCCCACCAGCCCCTGTTCAGCCGGTCGGCGCAGGGTGGAACCCGGATTGAGTCATCAACCGGGAAGGTCCACAGGCGATGGGGCACACGCAGCACTGGAGACGAGACAATCACGGACCGGTCGCCCCGGTCACCCTGCGCACCGACAAGACGGTCGCGGTCGTGGTGGAGAACCACCAGGCCGGAGACCGGTTGGGAGACGTTGTCTCCCTCTTCGAACACGACCCCCGGATCCAGGTCGTGTACGTGTTGGCCCAGAACTCCAGGTTCTCCCCGAGCGCGGCGAGCTACCTGGAGCGGTTCGACGGGCTGCTCCTGACCTGGGAACAGGCCCTCCGGTACGACTTCGATCTCGCCCTCGCCGGTAACAACGGGCACAACAGCCACCTCGAACAGTTGCGGGCCCCGGTACTGGTCGTCCCGCACGGCATGGGGTTCAGCAGTGTGGTCCCCCCGGGTGCCGGGTTCGGGCCACCGCTCAGGAAGCCCCCCATCGTCGACGCGATCTACTCGACCCTGGTGCGTTATGGCCGGGTGTCGGCGGCGGCGATAACGGTTCCCCACGTGAACCACAGGCACACGATCGGTCGAGTGGTCTCCGAGGCCCTGGAGATCACCCACGTGGTGGGGGATCCGGCCTATGACCGGGCCACCTCTTCGGCTTCGGAACGAGACCGCTTCCGACAGGCCGCCGGTGTCGACGCGGACGAGAGGTTGGTCGTCCTGTCGACCACCTGGGGCGGGGAATCCCTGATCGGCATGGAGCCCGGCCTGGTCGAGCGGGTGATGACGGCACTCCCCGGCGACCACGTCGTGGCACTGCTCGTCCATCCCGGCGTATGGTCGGCCCACAGCCCGCGGCAACTCCTGGCTTGGCTGGCCGCCGCGCGTCGACGGGGTCTGCGGGTGTTGGAACCGAACTCCTCGTGGCTGGGGCTGCTCATGGCCGCCGACGTGGTGATCGGCGATCACGGCAGCACCACCTACATGGCCGCTGCACTGGGGAACCCCGTTCTGCTGACGGGAGGGGGCCTGGAGGGGGTGGCGCCGGGGTCCCAGTCGGAGGTGCTGTTGCGGATGGAACGGCGTCACGACCCGGAGCGGTCGTTGCCGGCGCAGCTGGAGACCGTGATCGGTCGCCACGACCCGGGCGTGACCGACCTCTACCGCTCGCTGCTGACCTCCGAGCCCGGTCGGGCCGCCGCGTTGGTGCGCGAGCTGATCTACCGTCTTCTGGGCCTCCCGGAACCGGGTGACACCGCCGTGCCGGCTCCTCTCCGCTCGCCCACCTTCTTCCACTACGGAACGGAGGACCGGTGAGAGCCCCGGCGGAGGGCTCGGCGCCCCGGGTGACGTGGTGCGCGGTCGAGTTGCGCTCGACTCGTGGCGGAAGCGGTTTCGTCGACGAACACCTGCTCGTGGTCGCGGACGGAGGGGTGGAGGACCGGTGGCTCCGGGCGGCCGACGTGGTCCTGTCCATCCAGCGGCACGCCGCGGACGCCGATCGGCTCCTGGACGTCCTTCCCGGGTGTGCGGTCGTGGCCGGGCCGGACGGAGGAATCCGCGCCAGGGGTTGGACGGACGGTGTTCGCCGGCGTCTTCCGTGCCTACCCTGGGAGGAATCGGGACAGGGCGTGGCGCGGCTGCTCGCGTCCTTCGCCCACGCTTGGTGGTCGTGGAATCTCATGGGGGCCGCACCGGGCCGTTGGCCGATCGGGTTCGACCTCACCCGTCCTCGTTGGGAGCCAGGGAGTCGAGTCGCCGTCGGGTTCCTTCGGTCCGAGGATCTGCGAGTGACGTGTAGATGGCGAGTGCCCGAGTGAGTTCCACGCGTGCGCCGTCGGCGTTCCCACTCATGAGGAACGCGTCGGCGCGCATGACCCTCAGCCCGGCGATCTCGGCGGAGGCGCCGACCCTCGTCGCCAGGGGGAGCGCTTCGTCCAGGTGTTCCTCCGCCCGCACCGCGTCTTCGAGCGCGAGGTGGGCGGCGGCGAGTTCGCCAAGGGTCCTGGCCCTCATGTAGGCGTCGTCGTCGGCGCCGAAACCCTCCAGAGCCCTCAGGAAGTAGGGAATGGCCGCTCGGTACTCGCCCGAGTCCCGGGTGGCCCTCCCCAGACGACGCAGCATGAGGGTGACCCCGCGTTCCGGACCGGTGGCCTCGTATATGTCGATCGCCTTCCGGAAGTGCGGTATCGCCCGGGCGGGCCTGCCCAGGTCCAACTCGCTCATCCCGCATCCCTCCAGGCTGCTGGCCGCACCATCGAGATGACCGATGCGCTCCCACAGTTCCAGGGAACGGTGGTAACCGCCGTAGGCCTCCTCCGGGTCTCCCATGCTCCGTTGGGCGTCGGCCAGGGCCAGCAGCATGCAGGCCTGCACCCCCGCGTCTCCGAGTGCGTCGCCGGAGGCCAGACCGATTGTGTAGCACTCGTGCCAGATCAGGTAGTGCCGTCGCAGGGTGAACAGGTTGCGGAGGGTCTCGCACAGCTGCCAGCAGGTCGAGTGACGTCCGCTGTCATGGGCGGCGTGCACGCAGGACCGCAACGAAGGCAGTTCCTCCGATAACCAGTTCAGGGCATCGTCATGGGTGTCGAAGTCACGGACGGGTGTGCGATCGAAGACCGGTGCCAGAACCCAACGATGGGGGTTGATCGTCCGGTCGGCCGCGGCGGCGGTGGTCAGGTAGTACTCCAGCACCCGGTCCAGTGCTTCCTCGATCTCCTCCGCCGGCTCATCCTCTTCTGCCCGGGCGCGGGCGTGTAACCGGATCAGGTCGTGTTGACGGAATCGGCCTCCGGGGGTCTCCTCCAGGAGGTTGGCCGCCACCAGATGGTCCAGGCGGTTCTCGGCGTCGGACGGGTCCGTGGCCAGCAACGCCGCGGCGACCTCGACGGTCAGGTCGCGGGCCGGCAGCACCCCCGACAACCGGTACAGACGTCGGTCGGGCTCGGACAGCTCCCGATAGGAGGTGGTGAACACGCTGTCCACGGAGAGCTCCCGGGTGTGGCTGAGCGCGGCGAGACGCTCGCCCTCGTCGGTCAGACGCGAGACCAGCCGGTCCAGGGGTTGGTGGGGGCGCAGGGCGAGACCGCTGACGGCGGCGCGCAGGGCCAGGGGGAGCCGCCCGCACAGGCCCACGAGCCGTCGGGCCGAGGTGGGATCGTCGCCGGCGCGGCCGTCGCCGAGCATGCGCGTCACTAGTTCGAGGGCTTCGTTCTCACCCAGCGGCCGGATGTCCAGGAACTCCGCGCCGTCCAATCGCAGGCCGGTCAGGTGTAATCGTGTGGTCACCACGACCAGGTGCCGTCCCTGTCCCGGGGTGAGCGCCCGGACCTGGGCCGCCGACATGGCGTTGTCCAACAGGAGGGCGATCCGTTTCCCGTGGGTCCGGCTGCGGAAGGCCGCCGCCCGGGTGTCGAAGGAATGGGGAATCGCGGCGGGTTCGGTCCCCATGGCCCGGAGAAAGGCGTCCAGGACGTCCGAGGCGTCGGTGGGTCCGGACTCGGTGAACCCCTGGAGGTCGGTGTACAGGGTGCCGTCGGGGAAGTGCTCCGCGATCGTGTCGAGGAAACGGGTGGCCAGGGCGGTCTTGCCCACGCCTCCGGGACCGGTGAGCACCATGATCCGTCCGTGTCCCTCACTGGCGACCTCGTGCCGAAGGGTCTCCAGACGACGGAACTCGGTCGCACGGTCGGTAAAGATGCGGGGCGGCATCGGCAACTGTCGGGGAACGGGGTCGGAGCCGGCCGTTACCAGGTGCACGGAGCCGTGGATGGTCCCGGTCTGGATCACCGTTCCGCCGTGCACGGCCCCCGTGGTGTTGTCGACGGGGGTGCGCCGGTCACCTTCCTGAGGGGGCATGAAGGAGCTTTTCTCTCGACATCGACAGAGGGATCGACAGAGAGGGTTGTGCCCCAGGACGTCGGATGTATTCCTTTGCTGGACGGGAGAGGGGAAAGTAAGAGAAGTTCCCAAAAGGCGGCAAAGGGTTTGAATCAGGGACGGAGAAGCAGTGTTCTTCCGGTGTGTTCGGGAACGACGGAGGTGCGTCCAACTGTGGGAGGTCTTGTGGAGATCACCGGCATCATCAGCGCACTCATCGTCGGCATCATCATCGGTGCCCTGGGGCGGCTCATCGTTCCCGGCAAACAGCACCTGCCGATCTGGCTGACCTTGGTCCTGGGCATCGTGGCCGCCTTCCTCGGCGGGTGGATCGCCAGCTTCTTCACCTCCGCCTGGCTCCTGGTCCTGATCATTCAGGTCCTGGTGGCGGCGGGAATCGTCTACCTCGCCGACGGGATGTATTCGAAGAACACGGGCAAGACCGCCTGACCGGCGGCACTCACCCGCGCTCACCCGCGACTCTCAACCCGAGGTCACCGGATCCGATCCGGTGGCCTCGGCCACGTGTACGGTCCGACCGGAGTGGGCGGACTCCTCGGCGGCGGTCAACACCGCCACGACGTCGCGGCCGAACCGCAGGTCGCACGGATCGCCCCGATCCCCGGCCGCCTGGGTCAGCAGTCGGTCGATCGCGGATCCGAAGGCCTCCACGGCGCTCCGATCACCTCCGGGGACCGAACGCCAACCAGGTTCCCCATAGAGGTCGATGTCGAACGCCTTGGCCGCGGGGGCCGCGTCCAGGGTGACCGAGAAGGATCCGACGGCCCCGCCCCGGTGGTGGGTCAGCAGGTGCACGCTGTCCCGGGGGCCGTTCAGCGCGGTGACCTCCACGACCGGCCCGAGCACGGGCAGCACCACCGAGAGCAGGTGCGGCCCCACGTCCCACAGGCCGCCCTTCTCCCGACGCCAGGGCGAAGCGCCGTAAGGGTTGCCCGGCTGGAAGATGGAGGCGAACAGGGTGGCCCGGGCACCGTGCCAGCCACCTTCGGTGGTCGCGGTGCGCAGGAACTCGTTCACGTTGTCGGAGAAGCGGTTGGTGAAGAACACGACCGAGGCCGACCCACGCGACTCGACCTCGCTCACCAGGGCGTCGGCCACGTCCAGACCCAGGGACACCGGTTTGTCCAGCAGCAGGTGACGGCCGGCCCTGGCCGCTCGCAGCGCGAGGTCCCCTTGGATGTTCGGCGGCAGGGCGATGGCGACGGCGTCGACATCGGTGATGAGCGCGTCCACGTCGTCGTAGGGTCGGGTGCCGAGGTGTTCGGCCAGGTGAGCGGCCTTGGCGGGGTCTCGCCCCCACACCCCGACGAGCTCCGCCTCCGGGTGCGCGGCCAGCGCCGCCCCTTGTGTCTCGCGGGCCCAGTAACCGGTGCCCAACAGTCCGAATCGCAGTCCCATGCGTCCCTCCCAGATCAGGAATCAACCTTGAGCACCTTGACGCATGGGAACGCTCCCAACAAGGGGGAGGGGTAGATTGCCCGCATGGCCCACATCGCCTTCTTCGCCCCCAACGGTTCCGGACACGTCAACCCCCTTCTCGGACTGGCCACCGAGCTCGTCCGGCGCGGACACCGGGTCACCTTCGCCGCCCCCGAGGCCTTCGCCGACCGGATCATCGAGACCGGCGCCGAACACGTGCCCACCCCCACGACCTGGCAGGGACAAGGTGAGTCACCCCAGATGCACGGCGCGGAGCTGATCCGCGCCATGGGCTCACTACTGGAAGAGATCAAGGTCGTCCACGCCGACCAGGTCGATCGGGAGGCTCCCGACCTGGTGGTGCACGACGCCACGCTGGCCTGGTGGGGACGGCTGCTCGCCCACCGTTGGGGCGTCCCGACCGTCGAGAACTGGCCCAACCTGGTGAGCAACAAGCACTGGTCGCTGCACCACGACCACACCAGGATCAACCCGCTGAACCCGCGCTTCCTGCTCACCGTGTTCCGGATGATCCGCTACGCACGCTCCCAGGGGTTCGCCGACGGGGGCGCGTTCATGATGGGAACCGGTGCCGCGTTGCGCCTGGTCACCCTGCCCAAGGCCTTCCAGTACGAGGGCGAATCCTTCGCCGACACCCACCTGTTCGTCGGCCCGGCCCTGACCGGCCGCTCCTTCCAACAGGAGTGGACCCCGCCCAACGAAGACCCGGTCCTGTTGGTCTCGTTGGGCACCGCCTACAACGAGCGCCCCGAGCTCTACCGGGAGATCGCCCGCGCCGCACAAGGGCGCCCCTGGCACGTGGTCATGTCGATCGGGGAAACGGATCCCGACGCCCTGGGCGACCTGCCACCCAACGTCGAGGTCCACGCCCAGGTGCCCCAACTCTCCGTCCTGCGGCACGCCACCGTCTTCGTCACCCATGCCGGCATGGGCGGCACCATGGAGGGCCTGGCCAACGAGGTGCCCCTGGTCGCCCTGCCCCAGATGGCCGAGCAACGCGCCAACGCCGATCGGATCCGACAGCTCGCGCTCGGGCGTGCCCTGGATCCGGACACGGTCGACGGCGACTCCCTGTGGCGGGCGGTGGAGGAGGTCGCCCACGACCCGAACGTGCGAGAACGCCTGCGGTGGATGCGTGATCGGATCGACGAGGCGGGCGGCGCCGGGGCCGCCGCCGACGCCGTCGAAGGGCTTCTCGACGAAGGAGCGGACCTCGCCTGACGTGGCCGGATGCGGACGCCGGCCCCGTTGCCGTCATCGACGAATCCACAGGTCGTTCGGGCTTTGGTCGATGAATGGTCATCGCGGCGCCCGGTACGGATTCCGTAATCCCCTGGTGGAACCCCTTGTCCTCCACCATCATGGATTCTCTGGGATCGAGTGCCGAGGCACGGGCCGGAAAGAGGGAGCCGGCCCACCTCGGCCCGAGGGAGGGAAGCGAGCGGCGGGGGGCGAACACCCCACGCCGAGCGCGGCGTTCCCGCCTGTCCACTGTCGATGAACACTCCCCGAAGTTCACCGGACCCAAGTTTTTCCGTGGTCCGACGCACCCCGCATGCTCTGCGCTCACCATTGAAGGGGGACGATGTGGTGAGACTTGACCCGATGAGCCTTGACCCCGAGCCGACCGTGGACCGGGAGGCGCTCGAATCCGTGTTCGCCGACCACCTGTCCGAGGCCGCGGTCCGTGCCGCCGCCCTCATCTGCGGCCGATGGAACCTGGCCCTGCCCGACGAATCCACTCACCTCGACCTTCCCGTCTTCACGGACGCGACGGACGCCGGGAACTGGATGGCCGCCAACACCGAATCCCTGGTCTCCTGTGCCCGTGGGGCGAAGGAGAGCCGGAACCACCTGACGGTCTGCCGGATCACGGAGTCGTTGGAGGTCCACCTGCGCGGAACCGGCCGCGCACCGGAACTGGTGGAGCTGCTGCGCGCCGCGTCGGCCTCCGCCCGCGACATGGAGGACACGGCCTGGGAGGCCCGCACACGCAACCTGCTCGGACTGACGCTGCTCGAAACCGGGGAGCTCACCGGCGCCGACCGGGAGTTCGAGGCCGCCCTGACCCTGGCCGACGCCGATGAGGACGACCGCGGACGTGCCGCCGCCTTGGAGGGTCGGGGCATCGTGGCCCAGCGGGACCGCCGGGACGACGCGGCGCTGTCGCTGTTCGAACGCGTCCGCCCCCTCAAGGTGGCGTTGGGGTGGCCGCACGGGATCGCCGTCCTCGAATTGCTGGTCGGTCGCTCACTGCTCAACTCGGGCAGGTTCGAGCACGCCATGGAGCGCTTGGACGTGGCCATGGCGGTCTTCGCCGGTACGGGTGAGGACGCCGTACCGGACGAGGTGAACGCGGCCAAGGTCCGATCGGAACGTGGCCGGGCGTTCATCGCCGCGCGCCGCTTCGCCGACGCCCGCGAGGAGTTGCACGAGGCACGAGAGGACTTCGAGAAGTACGACCAGGTCTCGTCGTTGGCCCGTGTGTGCGAACTCCTGGCCGGTCTGGGGCAGTTGAACCGGGAGGACGACTGGCGTGGGCACCTCGTGGAGGCGGAACGCCTCTACGAGCGGATCGGCGACACCACCGCCGCCGAACGGGTCCGCCGCCACCTCTAGGAGTTCGCGCTCCCGCGGGGTTTTCGCGGGAACCTCCCTTGACAGCGTGTGGCCGGGCGTTGACGATGGGGCGACTGCAACCGTTTGCAGCAATCTGGCCTCAGGGCCGGTGCGCATTCGGAGTGCGGTCGGGTCACACGGCCGGTGCGGACGACCCCGCTGATATCCCCTGACCCCCACCGGCAGAGAGGCACCCCCATGTCCATCCAGCGCAGGAGACGACCCGCCACCCCCGTGGCGATGGCCGCCGTGGGCGGCGCGGCACTGCTCGCCGGGGCCTGGTTCGTGGTCCCCGGTCAGCAGGTCGACGGAGAACTCACCTCGGGCTCGGACCCGCGGACCCTCGCCGACCCGCACAGCGAGACCCCCGTGGGCTACGCCGCCATGAACGGCGGCACCACCGGCGGTTTCGGCGGCGACGGCGTCGAGGAGTACGTCCTGAGCGAGTACGCCTCCTGGAGTGCGGAGAGCACCCCGGGCGAGGCACTGTACGAACTCCTCAACGACCACGACGACGGTGGCGACGGAGTGGTCGTCCACGTCGACGTCACGGTCACCGCAGACCAGGTCGACGAGCAGAAGATCGACGTCAAGGACCTGGCCAACGTGTCCATCCTCGGCGTCGGCGACTCGGGTGAGTTCGACGGGATCGGCTTCAAGGTCACCCGTTCGGAGAACGTCGTCTTCCGCAACCTGAACATCCACCACGTCTCCCAGGGCGAGGGCGACGCGCTGGAGGTCACCGAACAGAGCTCCAACGTGTGGATCGACCACAACGACTTCAGTAGTGAGAAGGAGGGCGTCGACAAGGACCACTACGACGGCCTGGTCGACATCAAACACGGTTCCGAGTACGTCACCGTCTCCTGGAACCGGTTCAGCGACCACTGGAAGACGTCGCTGGTCGGCCACAACGACTCGGCCGACGCCGCCCCGGACCTCATCACCTACCACCACAACCACTTCAGCAACCTCAACACCCGTGTGCCGCTGATCCGGCACGCGGACGTGCACATG
Organism: Nocardiopsis sp. NPDC006832; assembly: GCF_040635885.1. Lineage (NCBI taxonomy): Bacteria > Bacillati > Actinomycetota > Actinomycetes > Streptosporangiales > Nocardiopsidaceae > Nocardiopsis > Nocardiopsis sp. NPDC006832. The sequence goes on from NZ_JBEYLC010000060.1 coordinate 13,126, forward strand.
CTGAACAACGTGTTCGAGGACATCGACGGTTCGGCGATCAACGCCCGTATGGGTGCCCAGGTGCTGGTCGAGGGCAACCACTTCGACAACGTCGGCTCCGGTGACACCGACAGCCAGGACGGCCAGATCGAGGGTCCGGTCGGCTGGTGGTACGGCAGCTCCGAGACCGGCTACTGGAACCTGGTGGACAACGAGTTCACCAACGGCACCCCGCACGAGCACCTGGAGTCGACCACCGACTTCACGGTGCCCTACGACTACACCGCCCAGAGCCCCGCGGACGCCAAGGCGGACGTCGAGGCCTACGCGGGCACCGGGGTCATCGACACCACGTCCTGACCCGGCCCGACGGTGGCGCCGGACCCTTTCGGATCCGGTCCGGCGCCACCGGCAAGCGTTTGCAGAAATCCACTGATCAGCGCAGGCGGTGCGCCCCCTTGGACGGCAGCGCGGTGAACACGTCCGGAGCGCCGAAACCACGTTCGGCGAAGGCCGCACGTACCGCTTCACCGCAGGGGCCGACCCGATCGTCGTCCACGAGCGCGATCACGCAGCCACCGAAACCGCCTCCGGTGATCCGCGCGCCCAGCGCACCCGCGGTCAGCGCCGCGTCCACCGCCGTGTCGACCTCGGGGACGCTCACCTCGAAGTCGTCGCGCAGGGAGACGTGCGAGGCGGTGAACAGCGCGCCCACTTCGCGCGGTCGCCCGCCGCGCAGCAGTTCCACCGTCTTGAGGACCCGGTCGTTCTCCGTCACGATGTGCCGGGTCCGGGCGCGGGTGAGCTCGTCGGGCAGTTCCGCCAGGGCCTTGGGCAACGCCTCGACGGTGACGTCGCGCAGCGCCCGCACCCCGAGGAGCCGGGCGGCGTCCTCGCAGGTCCGCCGGCGTTCGGCGTAGGCGCCCTCCACCAGTCGACGCGGTGCCTTGGTGTCCACCACCAGCAGGGCCATGCCGTGCGCGGCGAGGTCGAACGGCTCCTGTTCGGTGGCCAGGGAACGACAGTCCAGGAACAACGCCCGCCCCTCGTCGGACAGCATCACCGCGGACTGGTCCATGATCCCGCAGGGCATGCCGACGAAGTCGTTCTCGGCGCGCTGTGCCAGGCGCGCGACCTCGGCCGGGGCGGGTTCGTCGCCGTACAGCCCGGTGGCGGCCAGGATCGTCGCGCAGCACAGCGCGGCCGAGGTCGACAGTCCGCTGCCGGCCGGGATGGTGCTGTCCACCAGCAGGTCGAGCCCGCCGATCCGGTGCCCCTCGTCGAGCAGGGCCCACAGTGAGCCCGCCTGGTAGGCGGCGCCCTCCGGGACCGTGCCCGGGGCCAGACCCGACAGGTCGAATTCGTGGGCGCCGGGGAACTGCGACGATCGCACACCCACCCGCCCGTCCGTGCGGCGGGCCGCCGCGATGGTCAGGCTGTGCGGCAAGGCCATCGGCAGCGCGAAACCGTCGTTGTAGTCGGTGTGCTCGCCGATGAGGTTGATCCGCCCAGGGGCGACCCACATCCCTTCCGGCCCGCGACCGAACGCCTCCTGGAATCGGCCCGCCAGTCCCCACTCGTCCACGTACGATGGCCCGCTCACGTCTCCACCCGCTTTCGGGTGAACTCCCAGGCGTCGGCCACGATCTCGTCCAGACCGCGAGTGGGCGACCAACCGAGTTCGGCGCGGGCCCGGTCGTTGGCCGCCACGAGGATGGCGGGGTCGCCCGCGCGTCGGGGACCGTCGACCACGGGAACGGGGTGGCCGGTGATCCGTCGGACCGCGTCCAGCACCTCGCGGACGCTGTATCCGCCGCCGCTGCCCAGGTTGTGGATCCGGTGCGTGCCCGGTTCCAGGTGCTCCAGGGCGCGCGAGTGGGCGTCGGCCAGGTCGCGAACGTGCAGGTAGTCCCGGATCGCGGTGCCGTCGGGGGTGGGGTAGTCGGTGCCGTGCACCGAGGCGTGCTCCACCTCCCCGGTGGCCACCTTCAACAGGTTGGGGATGAGGTGGGTCTCCGGGTCGTGCCGCTCGCCGAGCCCGCCGTGCGCCCCGGCGACGTTGAAGTAGCGCAGGCTGATGGCGCCCAGACCGTGGGCGCGCGCCCACCCGGTGAGCATGTGGTCCACGGCGAGCTTGCCCGCGCCGTAGGGGTTGGTGGGCGAGGCCGGGTCGGTCTCGCGCAGTGGCGTGTCCGAGGTGGGGTCACCGTAGGTGGCGGCGGTGGAGGAGAACACCAGCCGGTCCACACCGTGTTCGCGCATGGCCTCCAGCAGGGCGAGGGTGCCGCCGACGTTGGTGTGCCAGTACGGTCCGGGGTCCTGCGCGGACTCGCCCACCAGGGATTTTCCGGCGAAGTGCAGCACGGCGTCGAAGGAGGGGTCGAGGACTCGGGTCGCGTCGTGGATGTCCCCCTCGACGAAGGAGGCTCCGCCGGGGACGGCGTCGCGGTGACCGGCGGAGAGCACGTCGAGCACGGTGACCTCGTGCCCTACCTCCAACAGCAGTGCTGTGACGACGCTGCCGACATAACCGGCGCCGCCGGTGACGAGGAGTTTCACGGGGTGGCCTCTCGGATGCGTTGGGCGGTGGTCTCGGGCGCGATGTCGTTGATGAACACGCCCATGCCGGACTCGGTGCCGGCGAGGTACTTGAGTTTGTTCTCGGCGCGGCGGATGGAGAAGATCTCCAGCCGCAGCCGGGACAGGTCCCGGGCCTCGGAGTCGCGGACGGGCGCCTGGTGCCAGGCGGAGATGTAGGGCAGCGGCTTGTCGAAGAGCCGGTCGAGCCCGCCGAGCAGGTCGGTGTACAGCTCCGCGAAGGCGTCACGTTCGGCGTCGTCGAGCGAGGGCAGGTCGGGGACGTCGCGATGCGGGTAGACGTGCACCTCCACCGGCCAGCGGGCGGCCTCGGGCACGAACGCGGTCCAGTGCTCGTTCCGCAGCACCACGCGCGGCCCCTCGCGTTCGGCGGACAGGATGTCCTCGAACAGGTCGCCGCCGGTCTCCTCCCGGTGTGCGCGGGCCGAGGCCACCACGGAGGTGGTGCGGGGGGTGACGAACGGCAGCGCGTAGATCTGACCGTGCGGGTGGCTCAGGGTCACCCCGATCTCCTCGCCCCGATTCTCGAAGCAGTACACCTGCTCGATGCCGGGCCGTTCGGCGAGCGCGGCGCTGCGATCGGCCCAGGCGTCGACGATGGTGCGCACACGGGCGCTGCCCAGCTGTGCCATCGAGGTGTCGTGGTCGGAGGAGAAGCAGAGCACCTCGCAGCGTCCCTCGTCACCGCTGAGCGACGGGAAGCGGTTCTCGAACGCGACCACGTCGTAGTCGGCGGCGGGGACCTCGGTGTGCCGGTCGACGGTGGAGGGGCACAGCGGGCACTGGTCGCTGGGCGGTAGGTGGGTGCGGCTCTGGCGGTGCGCGGCCACCACGACCTGCTCGCGGGTCAGCGGATCCCGGCGCAGTTCGGATCCGGGGGCCCGTTCGGGCAGGTCGCGGGGGTCATGGAGTTCGCGGTGCGCGTCTTCGGATTCGTCGAAGTAGATGATCTCGCGGCCGTCGGCCAGGCGCGCGGTGGTCTTTCTCATCCGGTCTCCCGGGGGACGTCGGTGACCACGAGGTCGCCCACGTGGTCTTGAAGGGTGTGTCGGGCGTCCGTGGCGAGCCCGTCGTCGGTGACGAGCACGTCGCAGCGGTTCAAGGGGGTGATGGTGCTGATTCCGACGGTGTCCCACTTACTGGAGTCGGCGGCGACCACCAGGGTCGCGGCGGACTCCACCAGGGCGCGGTTGGTCTCGGACTCCATCAGGTTGGGTGTGGTGAATCCGGCCCGTTCGTGCATGCCGTGCACGCCCAGGACCAGGGTGTCCAGGTTGATCCCGTGTACGGAGGCGAGGGCGAGCGGGCCCACGAGGGCGTCGGAGGGGGTGCGGAACCCGCCGGTCAGCGCGACGGTCTGGTCGGAGCGCTCCGAGCGGTGGAAGACCTCGGCGACGGGCAGCGAGTTGGTGATGACGGTGAGACCGGGGGTGTCGCGCAGGTACTCGGCGACCAGCGCCGTGGTGGTCCCGGCGGACAGGCCGACGGCGCTGTTCGGTTCGACGAGGTCGGCCACGGCCCGCGCGATGGCGTGCTTCTCGGCCGCCTGCCGGGTCGACTTGGCCTGGAAGCCCGGTTCCTCGGTGCGGGGGCCCTCGGGGGCGACCGCGCCGCCGTGCACCTTGCGCAGGGCGCCGCGTCCCTCCAGGGTGTCGAGGTCGCGTCGGATGGTCATGTCGGACACGGCCAGGGACGCGACGAGGTCGGTGACGCGGACGCTTCCGTCCTGCCGGAGCCGATCGAGGATCAGCTCCTGTCGTTGCGCGGCCAGCATCCTGCCCCCTGTGATCGAAAATGTTGGATTCTGTTGAATCAAAGTCTCATTGGCTGGTCGGTCACTGTCAATGGGGGTCTGGTTCCGGGAGGCGTGTGGGAAACCGTTGATAAGCGTTGACATTTCGCGGGTGCAGTGTCGACGATGTGGAGGTTCGTGTCGGCACTCACACACTCGATGGACCCTCGCGTGGCCGGACCGATTCTGGGAGCGATCAAGGATGACCAACCAGCGCACCATCACCCTGCGGGCCGCCGGGGCCGCCCTGGTCCTGCGCGTGCCGGAGAGCGGTCTCCCGCACGTCCTGCACTGGGGCGCGGACCTGCCCGACTTCGAGGGGCTGGCCCTGGCCGCCGAACCCCCGGCCGCCAACAACGGCGTCGACGTTCCCACCTACGTCTCCCTGGTGCCGACCCAAGGTGAGGGATGGCGCGGACACCCCGGGCTGGCCGGGCACCACGAGGGGCGGATCACCTATCCGGCCTGGTCGCGGGTGGAGGTCGACGTGGATCCGTTGGAGGGCGCCGAACCCGGCGTGGGCGGACGCGTCACCGTCTCCGCCGAGGGCGGTGGTCTTCGACTCCGCACCGAACTGCGCATGGAACCCGAGGGGCTGGTCCGGGTCCGGCACACCGTCACCAACCTCGATCCGGCCCCCTGGACCCTGGACACGCTCAACGTCACCCTCCCGCTGCCCCGCGAGGCCGAGGAGGTCCTGGACCCGACCGGCCGTTGGGTGCGCGAACGTGTCCCGCAGCGCTCGCCGTTGGGCATGGGCACCCGCACTCGGGCCTCGCGCCGGGGGCGCACCGGCCACGACTCCCCGCTCGTTCTCACCGTCGGGACCCCGGGCTTCGGGTTCCGCGAAGGTGAGGTCTGGGGCGTGCACACCGCCTGGAGCGGCGACCACGTCCACCTGGCCGAACGTCTCCCCGAGGGTGCGGGGCAGGCCGACGCGGTCATCGTCGGCGGCGAACTCCTCCACCCCGGCGAGGCGCGTCTGGGGCGGGACGAGTCCCACACCACCCCATGGGTGTTCCTGAGCTGGTCCGATCAGGGCCTGGACGGGATGTCCGGCCGCTTCCACCGCTGGCTGCGCGCCCGCCCCGAACACCCCTCCTCACCGCGCCCGGTGGTGCTCAACACCTGGGAGGCGGTCTACTTCGACCACGACCTGGACCGACTGAGGGAACTCGCCGACACCGCCGCGCGCATCGGCGTGGAACGGTTCGTCCTGGACGACGGCTGGTTCCGTGGCCGCCGCGACGACACCGCAGGCCTCGGCGACTGGACGGTCGACGACCAGGTGTGGCCGGACGGTCTGCACCCGCTGTTCGACCACGTGCGCTCCCACGGGATGCGGGTGGGGCTGTGGGTGGAACCCGAGATGGTCAACCCCGACTCCGACCTCGGACGCGCCCACCCGGAGTGGTTCCTCGCGCCGCAGGGCCGCCCCGCGCTGCCCAGCCGCAACCAACAGGTGCTGGACCTGGGCCGCCCCGAGGCGCTGGAGTACGTGTTCGAGCGCCTGGACGCCCTGGTCACCGAGTACCGACTCGACTACCTCAAGTGGGACCACAACCGCGACCTCTTGGAAGCCGTGCACGCGCCCACCGGTTCCGCCGGGGTCCACCACCAGACCCTGGCCGTGTACGAACTCATCGATCGGCTCCGGGCCCGTCACCCGGGGCTGGAGATCGAGTCGTGCTCCTCCGGGGGCGGCCGCGTCGACCTGGGCATCCTCGCCCGCACCGATCGGGTGTGGGCCTCCGACAACAACGACCCCCTGGACCGGCTCGCCATCCAACGGTGGACCGAGCTGCTCCTTCCCCCCGAACTCATCGGCGGCCACGTGGGCGCTCCGGAGTCGCACACCACCGGCCGGGTCGCATCGCTGCCCACCCGGCTGCTCGCCGGCCTGTTCGCCCACGCCGGGATCGAGTGGGACGTCACCACCTGCGACGAGACCGAACTCGCCGCGCTGGCCTCCTGGATCCGGCTGTACAAGGAGATGCGCCCGCTGCTGCACTCGGGGGACGTGGTGCACGCCGACACCCCCGACCCGGCCGAACAGCTCGACGGCGTCGTGGCGACCGACGGCGGCGAGGCGCTGTTCCGGTACGCGCGACCGGAGGCGTCCGTGCGCGCGCTGCCCGGCCGGGTCCGCCTGCCCGGACTGCGCCAGGACCGCCGCTACCTGGTGCACTGGCGGCAGGACACGGGATGGCCCTCGACCATGCAGCAGGTGACGCCGGAGTGGTTCGGCGGCGAACCCCGAGAGTTCTCCGGGGCGGTGCTCGCCCGCGCCGGCCTCCAGATGCCCAACATCAACCCCGGTCAGCTGATCCTGCTCCACCTGAAGGAGGTCTGATGCCCGAGTACTCCGCGCTGGAGGGGTTCGCCCCATCGTCCGGGGCCCGTGCCCCGCGCGCCCGCCTGCGCTCCGACGCGCCCGACCTGGACCTGAACGGCGTCTGGCGGTTCCGCCTGCTGCCCGAGGCCCCGCAGGACACCGGCGGGTTCGAGGCGCCCGACTTCGACGACATGACCTGGGACGACCTGCCCGTCCCCGCCCATTGGCAACTGCACGGTCATGGGGCGCCCGCCTACACCAACGTGAACTACCCGTTCCCGCTGGACCCACCGTTCGTGCCCGACGAGAATCCCACGGGGGAGTACCGTCGCGTGTTCGACCTCCCCGAGGGATGGCCCAAGGGCGGCGGCGCGGTACTGCGCTTCGACGGCGTGGACTCCTTCTTCCGGCTGTGGGTCAACGGCATCGAGATGGGGTTCGCGACCGGCAGCCGGCTGGTGAGCGAGTTCGACGTGGGGCACCTGTTGCGGGCCGGGCGCAACGTCCTGGCGGTGCGGGTGCACCAGTGGTCCGCCGCGAGCTACCTGGAGGACCAGGACATGTGGTGGCTGTCCGGGATCTTCCGCGACGTCACCCTGCTGTCCCGGCCCGTCGACGGGATCGAGGATGTCACGGTCGTGGCCGACCACGACCACACCACCGGCGTGGGGACCCTGCGCGTGGACGTCACGGGCTTCCCCGGGGCCCGTGTCCATCTGCCCGAACTCGGACTCACCGACCTCGAACCCGGGATCGCGCACCGGGTGGGGGAGATCGAACCATGGTCGGCCGAGACACCGAGGCTCTACGATGCCGAGGTGGTGGCCCCCGGTGAACGGGTCCGGCTGCGGATCGGCTTCCGCACCGTCGTGATCGAGGACGGGGAGCTGAAGGTCAACGGCAGGCCCCTGCTGCTGCGCGGGGTCAACCGGCACGAGTGGCACCCAGACCACGGCCGCGCGGTGACACGGGAGACCATGCGCGAGGACGTGCTGCTGATGAAGCGGCACAACGTCAACGCGGTGCGGACCAGCCACTACCCGCCGCACCCGGACTTCCTCGACCTGTGCGACGAACTGGGCCTGTGGGTGGTGGACGAGTGCGACCTGGAGACCCACGGGTTCGAGGTGGTCGACTGGCGCGGCAACCCCTCCGACGACCCGCGTTGGCGCGACGCCTACCTGGACCGGATCCGGCGGACGGTGGCGCGGGACCGCAACCATCCCTCGATCATTCTGTGGTCGCTGGGCAACGAGTCCGGCCGGGGCGAGAACCTGCGAGCCATGGCCGACTGGGTGCACGAACACGAACCCTCCCGTCCGGTGCACTACGAAGGCGAGTGGGACAGCTCCTACGTGGACGTGTACTCGCGGATGTACCCCGAGCACGCCGAGGTCGAGGGCATCGGCCGTGGGGAGGAACCGGTGATCGAGGACCCGGAGGCGGACGATCACCGGCGTTCCCTTCCGTTCGTCCTGTGCGAGTACGCCCACGCCATGGGCGCCGGCCCGGGTGGGCTGGAGGAGTACCAGCGGCTCTTCGAGCGCCACCCGCGCCTGGTCGGTGGGTTCGTCTGGGAGTGGATCGACCACGGGATCCGGCGACGGGAACCCGACGGCACCGAGTGGTTCGCCTACGGGGGCGACTTCGGGGAGGTGCTGCACGACGGAAACTTCGTGGCCGACGGGTTGCTGCTGCCCGACCGGGTCCCGAGCCCCGGTCTGACCGCGCTGGCCCGCACCTTCGCCCCGCTGCGCCTCACGGTGGACCCCCGGGCCGCGACGGTGACGGTGGAGAACCTGCTGACCTTCGCCGACACCGCCCACCTGGCCTTCGACTGGGAGGTGGCCGAGGAGGGCGAGGTGTTCGGTGGTGGGAGCCTGCCGGTTCCCGTGCTCGCCCCCGGCGAGCGGATCGAGGTGCCGCTGCCGGAGGTGCCCCGTGGTGAGGGCGCGGAGACCTGGCTGACCGTCACCGCGCACCTGACCGACGACCTTCCATGGGCCGGGTCGGGCCACGAGGTGGCGTGGGGACAGGCACCCTTGGTCGATCGGAGGCCCGCACCCGAGCAGGCGCCGGCGCGGCCGCTGCTCGACGGCGAGGGACTGCGGCTCGGCCCCGGTCTGTTCGACGCCGGAACCGGCCGGTTGCTCACGGTGGGCGGCCTCGACGTGGGCGAACCTCGGGTGGGGGTCTGGCGTGTCCCCACCGACAACGACGAGGGTCTGCACGGCATGGGGCTCGCCCCGTTCTGGCGAGGGCTCGGGCTGGACCGGCTCACCGAACGACGGGTGGCGGTGGACGTGGCCGACGACGCCCTGGAAGTACGCACCCGCCTCGCGCCGGCCGCCCGTGACCTGTGCCTGGACGCCACCTACCGGTGGACCGCCGACGCCGACACGCTCTGGCTGGACCTGACCGTGACGGCGACGGGGGAGTGGATCTGTCCGCTGCCGCGCCTGGGCATCGACCTCACCCTGCCGGGCGCCTTGGGCGCGATCGAGTGGTTCGGGTACGGGCCCGGCGAGGCGTACCGGGACATGGCCCAGGGGGTGCGGATCGGCCGGTTCACCGACACGGTCGACGGGTTGCAGACCCCCTACCTGCGCCCACAGGAGAACGGCCGGCGGATCGGCACGCGGTGGCTGGAGCTGTGGGACGAGGCCGGCTCCGGGCTTCGGGTCCAGGGCGACCCCGAGTTCGAGTTCACCGCGCGACGGTGGAGCGACCACGAGTTGGACGCGGCCCGACACCCGCACGAGCTGGTCGCGGGGGACCGGGTGCACCTGCGGGTGGACGCCGATCACCACGGGTCGGGTTCAGCCTCCTGCGGTCCGGGTGTGCTGCCAGTCCACGGGCTCCTCGCGGGGACCCACCGGCTCCGCGCGGGCCTCACCCGGCTCCGCGGCTGAGGCGGTACGGCGCGGTGGTCGGTGCGCGGTGAGCTGGACCAGCAGCACCGCCCCGACCGCCGCCAGAGCGCCCAGGCCCTGCGTCACGGTGAGGGTCTCGTTCAGTACGAGGAAGCCGAGGAGCGTGGCGGTGAGCGGACTGGCGAAGGACATGAAGGACACCGCGAGGGCGGGGAGCCGTTCGATGCCGCGGAACCACACCACGTAGGAGAGCAGCGCGCCGAACAGACCGAGGTAGACGTAACCGCCCAGGTTGGCCATGGTGATCGAGGACGGCAGCCCCTCCACCAGCAGGGTCGGGGGAAGCAGCACGAGTCCACCGGCGGTGAGCTGCCAGCCGGTGGTCGCGAGCACGCCCACCCCCTCGGGGCGGCCCCAACGTTTGGTGAGCACGATCCCCGAACCCATGCACACCGCCCCGAGCAGGCCGGCCACAACGCCGATCGGGTTCAGCGCGGCCTCGGGGCCCACCACGAGCAGTGCCACGCCCAAGGCGCCCAACAGGCAGGCCAGGGCGTGGGCCGGGCGGATGGCCTCGCGCAGAACCAGCGCCCCGAGCAACAGCACGATCACCGGCTGGACCGCCATCACCAGGGCCGCGACCCCGCCGGGCAACAGGTAGGCGGCGATGTAGAGCAGGTAGAGGAAGGCGCCGATGTTGAGGGTGCCCAGGACGAGCGCGCGCCACCACCACACGCCCTTGGGCAGGGAGCGGGTGATGAGCAGGAGGAGCAGCCCGGCGGGCAGGGCGCGGGTGAGCGCGGCCAGGAACGGCCGGTCGGGCGGCAGGAATTCCGTGGTGATCAGGTAGGTGCTGCCCCAGACCATGGGGGCGAGCGCGGTGATCAGGGTGTCGGCGGCGGTCCGCCCACGGCCGCTCACCGTGTTCCCCGGGCGGTCTCGTCGGCGGAGGGGGCCATGAAAAACCTTTCGATGTCGAAATGTTCGATGTCGAAAGGTTAGGTCGGTTTCGGCGGACCCGTCAAGCGAGCGCCGTTAGGATCACGTCATGAACGACGCCGTCGACCTGTACCTCGCCCAGTGGAACCGGGAGCGCCCCGACCTCGACGTCTCACCGATGGCGATCATCGGTCGGATGAACCGCCTACAGCAGATCCTGGGTCGAGGGGTCGGTGACCACCTGGCCGGACACGGCCTGGAGCGCTGGGAGTTCGACGTGCTCGCCACGCTGCGGCGGTCGGGCGCGCCGGACCACAGGCTCGGCGCCAAGGATCTGGTGCGGATGACCATGGTGGGTTCGTCCGCCATGACCAACCGCGTGGATCGCCTGGCCGAACGCGGCCTGGTCCACCGGGAGGTCGATCCCGCCAACCGACGCCGTGTCCTCATCGGCCTCACCGACGAGGGCCTCGCCATGGTCGACAGGGTGGTGGAGGACCACGTGGCCAACGAGAGTCGCCTGTTGGAGGGGCTCGACCCGGGCGAACGCGAACAGTTCGTCCACCTACTGCGCAAGCTGCTGCTCTCCCTCGGCGACAGCGCCCCCGAAGGGGAACAGGGTCGAATCCGGACATGACGAAGGGGAGGCCCCGTGGGACCTCCCCGGCTGTTCGTGGTCGGACTAACCGCTCTTGGGCTTGTCGTCCGGGCTCAGGGCGTCCTTGACCTTCTCGCCCGCCTGCTTGAGCTTGGACTTGCTCTGCTCGGTCTTGCCCTCGGCCTTCCACTGATCGTTGTCGGTGGCCTTGCCGAGGTTCTCCTTGGCCTTGCCCTTGAACTCGTCGAACTTGTTCTCGACCTTGTCACCCTCTGACACGGTGGCCTCCCTCGATCGGTTCCACTTGTAGCCCTGACCGATCGGAGCGACTCGCAATCATGTCGTGCGCCACGGATGTGCCGAGGGTGATCGAGAACACCCTGTACGCGGTCAGGGGGCGACGGGCACGACCGAGTCGAAGGGGGCGTGGGTGGAGAGCCGCTGCTCGATGCCGCCGCGGACCATCGTCTTGGCGGTACGGACGGCGTCGCCGACGGCCGTCCCCTTGGCCAGTTCGGCGGTGATGGCGGCCGCGAAGGTGCAGCCGGCGCCGCTCACGCGCTCCTCGCCGATCTTCGGTCCGCTCAGCACGGTGACCTCCTCGCCGTCGAAGTAGACGTCGACGGCGTCGGGGCCGGGCAGTTCGGTGCCGCCCTTGACGATCACGTGCTTCGGTCCGAGCTCGTGGATGCGACGGGCCGCCTCGATCAGGTCGTCGACGGTCTCCAGGCTCTCCATGCCGGCGAGGGTGCGGGCCTCGAAGTGGTTCGGGGTGATGACCGTGGCCAGTGGCAGGATCTGCGCGGTCAGGGCCTTGTCGGTGTCCAGGGCCGCACCCGGCTCCTGCCCCTTGCAGATGAGGACGGGGTCCAGGACCACGTGCCGCCAGGTCTGACGTTGGAGCGCCTCGGCCACGACGTCGATGGTGTCGGGGGTGCCGAGCATGCCGATCTTCACGACGTCCAGGTCGTGGCAGCTCGTCGCGGCCTCGATCTGGTCGGTGATGACACCCGGGTCGACCGGCACGAAGCGGTGGTTCCAGTCGTTCTTCGGGTCGAAGGAGACGATGCAGGTGATCGTCCCGACGCCGTAGACGCCCAGTTCCTGGAAGGCCTTGAGGTCGGCCTGGATGCCGGCTCCGCCGGTGGCCTCCGACCCTGCGATCACGTACGCGCGGTTGGTCATCGTAAGCCAACCTCCCTCTGCTCGTTGTGCGGTTGCGCGGTGTCGGGGCCCTGAAGGGTCACGAACCCACTGGACATTGCACCACAGCTGGTCATTTCCGGCATATCGGATATCCGCCATGGTGGCCCCACCCCCGAAAGTCTAGTTTCGTTCGGGCGCCGTTCACCTCGCGGGCGCGGCTCACCTCTCGGCGAGAAGCCGATCGGTGGTGTCGTATCCACTCGCGTAGGCACCCTCCACGGTGTTCTCCCCGGTGGTCGGCTCGCCCGCGAAGTACAGGACACCCTCCAACGGCGAGGCCAGCGTGGCCGGGGCGTCGTGCGCGCCGGGCGGGACGTACAGGTACGCGCCCCGACTGAACTCGTCGGCCGCCCAGTCGTGCGTGGTGCGGGCGACGGGTTCGGGCACCTCCTCGCCCAACGACGAGGACAGGGCCGCGAGCCCGGCCACGAACCGGTCCCCGACCTCTAGGCCCAGCAGGCGGCGGGCGTTGTCCCCGGCCGCCCAGGCGACCACGACCTCCGGGTCGCCCCGGGACAGGCACCAGAACACGAACCCCGAGTCCTCGTCCCAGCCGAGTACGTCCTCCTCCTCGGGGAAGACCGCCCGGTCGAACTCGTACACGAGCTTGAGGGCGTCGGTACGATCCAGCGACTCCACCGCACCGCGGTGCGAGCCCGGAAGCGCGGGGTCGAAGACCACGTCCCCCTCCTTGAGCACCCCGATCGGCAGCGCGACCACGCAGCGGTCGGCCCGCACCTCCAACACGCCCCGAGGACTCTCCGCCACCACGTCCACGCCCCGGCCGGACCATCGGATCCGGCGCACCGCGTGCCCGAGCCGTACGTCCAGGTCGTAGGCGAGGGGCGGCAGGATCCGGTCGTACCCGCCCACCACCCGGAAGTTCTCCCGGGGCGAGGACCACCAGTCGAACAGCCCGGACTCGCTCATCCACAGCGCGCTCCACCGGTGCAGCGGCTCGTTGTCGAGGGACACCGGTGGCCACCGGTCCGGTGGAACCTCCATGCGGTCGAGGTAGGCGGCGGCGTCCTCGACGGCGGTCGGTGGTCCGGAGACGTCCAAGGGTCGGTGGCTCCCGGCCCCGTGGCGCACACGGACGGTCTCGGCCCGCGCCTCCTCCACCAGTTCCCAGGTGTAGGCCTCGCGTCCGTGGATCAGGCCCGCGCCCAGTTCCACCGGCACGGAGGTGAAGTCGTGGTCGGTGTACAGTTGGCCGCCGATTCGGCCCCTGGCCTCCAGGACCACCACGGAAAGGCCGTGGTCGACGAGGTTGCGCGCCGCCGACAGGCCGGTCACCCCGGAGCCCACCACGACCGCGTCCCACCGTTCCCGGCGTCGGGCGGCGTCGCCGGCCGGCAGGAACGCGCCGCCCAGCAGTACACCCGCGCCCACCAACGCCGATCTGCGGCTCGGAGGGCCCCCGGCGTGATCGTCCGCCCGTGGGACGTGCACCGCCATGCCGCCTCCCGCCTCTCGTCGAGCCCGCACCCCGACGGGTACGGCGCCTCCGCATTATCCAGGGAACGGCCTTGCGATAATAAAAATATGTCCGTAATATTTTTATATGGCACGTAACGCCGACCACGACGAGAGAAGGCGGCAGGTCGCCGAGGCCCTGCTGCGCACCGTTGCCCGCAAGGGCCTGGCCAAGACCACACTGGCCGATGTCGCCGACGAACTCGGTGCCTCGGTCGGCCTGGTCCAGCGTTACTTCCGAAGCAAGGGCGCCCTGCTCCGGTTCGGGATCGAGCACATGTACCGGCGGAGTGAGGAGCGGTTCCGAGAGGTGGAACCGTCCCCGCCGATGCGTGACTTCCTCCTGCGCCTGGCGCTGACGCTCCTGCCCCTGGACGAGGAACGGCGCATGGAACTCGGCGTCTGGCTGGAGTTCCTGCCCACCACCATCACCGATCCCGAGATGGCCGACCTGCACGCCTACGCCACTGGCGAGGTCGTGGCGGGCTTCGAGCGGGTGTTGGTCGCCGCGGGGGAGAGGGGCGAACTGATCGATGGGGCGGAACCCCGTTGGGAGGCCCGATCCCTCTACGCACTGGTGGACGGCCTCACCGTCCACCAGCTGACCAGCCCGGACATATACGACGACGCCGGGGCCCAGGCCCTGCTCCAGCGGCACATCGATCGAATCTTCGACTTCGACGAGAAGGAGTCCTGACATGACCCGGGTCACGGGGGCCGTGGAAACCGGATCCGTGGGACGGACGAGCGGGCGCTTACCCCTGCTCGACGTCCTGCGGGGGGTGGCCATCCTGGGCACGCTGGCCACCAACGTGTGGTTGTTCACCGCGCCGGGCGGCGAGTCCGTCATGCTTTACGACACCGGTGCGATGAGCCCGATGTCCGCCTTCGTGGAGAACCCGTCGGTGGCCACCCTCGTGGAGGGGCTCTTCCGGACCGCCGCCAACGGCAAGTTCCTCGCCCTGCTCACCCTGCTGTTCGGGGTGGGACTGGCCATACAGTTCCGTTCGACGGCCAAGCGTGGCGCACGATGGCCGGGCGCCTACAAGTGGCGGGCGCTCTTCCTCTTCGTCGAGGGCTCGGTGCACTTCACCCTGGTCTTCGCCGCGGACGTGCTCATGGGGTACGCGCTGGTCTCCCTGCTGGTGGCGTGGTCGCTCACCAGGTCGGAGAGGTTCCGGAACACGGTGATGTGGCTGTCCCTGACCCTGCACCTGGCCTTCATGGGGTTGTTGACCGCGGCCCTGGCCGTCCTCCCCGAAACGAACGCGGAGGTGCCGCGCGAGGCGGTGGACCTCTACGCGCGAGGCTCCTACCTCGACCAGATCGCCTTCCGCCTGGACAACGCCATGGCCCTGCGGACGGAACCGATCATCACCTTCGCGCTGATGGTGTTCATGTTCCTACTGGGTGTTCGCCTGTTCCGGGCCGGTGCCTTTGGTCCGGACCCGACGGGACGGCGGATCCGGGCCCGGCTGGCGGGCTGGGGGATGGGCCTGGGACTGCCGCTCACCCTGATCGTCTCCCTGGCCGGACCGGACTGGTTCCTCCTGGATCGCTACGTGGTCGCCCCCTTGGTGGCCTTGGGCCTGATCGGCCTGATCGGCCGGCTGCTGGACCACGTCACGGGCGACGGGCCGGTGGTGACGTCACTGAGCGCGCTCGGCCGGATGGCGATGACCGGGTACGTGGCGCAGAACGTCGTCCTGATGGTCCTCTGCTACGGATTCGGACCGGGCCTGGCCGAGCGGATGGCCGGCACCGGGCCATGGTGGGTGCTCGGTCTGTGGTTCGGGACGTCCCTGCTGCTGTTGGTCGCCTCGACCCTCTGGCTGCGCCGATTCGCCCAAGGCCCGTTGGAGGCCATGCAAAGGCGAGCGCTGTCCCGTGCCCGCTGAACGACAACGCCCAAGGGAGGGGAGAACCCACGTGAACCACGACCGTGGGGCGGGCATCCAACCCGGTATGCCCGACAGCAATCCCCAAGCGGCCTTCCTGAACCTGCTGGCCTCCACCTACGCCCGCTACGGCGTCGAGATCCAGGCGCTCCCGCCCACAGGGATGCGCCTACCGCTGCCACCGAACGACCAGGGCCGCGATTCCCTCGACATCGACTACGCCGACACCGCGGCCCAGGTGCTCCAGCAGCCGGAGGACCAACACCCGGAGTTCGCCGAGCAGATCGTGTTCGGCATGATGCGGCAGCTGCGTTCGCGCGGCATCGCCTTCGGAACCCACTACCCGCCCCTGTCCACGGACCTGGCCCGGCAGGTCATGCTGGCCGCGCTGCGCTCAGGCGGCCTGAACGCCCACTTCGACTTCCCCGATTCCCTCCTGCTGACGCTGCCGGACGGGGGCACGCTCCGCAAGGACGTGGGCGGTCTCCTGCCACTGCTCGAAGGCTTGGACGAGGAACACGCCCTGGAGAAGGCGGTCGAGTTCGCCGCGGCCCTGGCGAACCAGGTCTCGGAGGTACAGACCCCCGTCAGCCCCGAGAGGTTGCGCACCCGGCTCTACGCGGAGTCGTCCTTCCCCGAGGGCGTCCTGGCGAAGATGGTGGCTCGCCCGATGGCCACCGGGGTGGCGGAGGTCGTGGTCCTCGACCTTCCCGACACCATCCGGCCGTTGACCCCGGGCGACCTCGAAGGGCTCGGCCTGGGCGTGGAGCAGGCCTTCGACCGGGCCGTCGAAGGCTCTCTGAGCGAACCGGTCGAGGTCTCCCGTATGGACGCCGGAGGCACCTCGATCGTGCATATCGGCAGCGAGAACGGCTTCTACGCCGCATCCCACCTGCACGTCCTCGCCCGCCACCTGGGAGAGGCCCGCTACGGGGCGCTCGTGGTGTTCCCGTCCCCGCCGGTGCTGATGGCGCATGTCCTGGGCGCGAGCGCCAACCCGATCGGCGCGATGAGCACCCTGCAGGAACTGGCGGCGCGCTTCGCCGCCGACGCCGGCAAGCCCATCAGCGACAAGCTGTACTGGTGGCGACCGGAATCGGCCGCGGGCGGGCGCCCCCGGCTGGCCGAGGTGCGGATCGAACTCGACGAACAGACCCAGAGGGCCGGCGTGTACTCCGAGGACGAGGACTTCCTCCCCCTCCTGCGGTCCCTGAACTGACCCCGGACCCGGATCGAATCCGACGGTTCGGTCAACTCGACGGAGGGGTGTCGGCCGGTTTCGTGAACTGTCCCGGCCGGCGTCCCTCACCCGGCCCGCCCGCGTAGGTCTGGCCCACGCGAAGCCACTCCTCGGCCGCCGCGCCTCGTGCCTTCAGATCGGTGTCGGCGACGTGTCGACGTCGGGTCAACACCAGACAGAACTCCAGCGCGTCGCCGGTGACCACGTCCTCGGCCTCGTCGGGGCCCAGCCGCCACGGACCGCCGTCGGGCGCGGTCAACTCCACCCGCACCGGGGCGTCCGGGGCGCTGAGGCCCCGGGCGAGATAGCTGTAGGGGCGCACCCGCAGCGCGAGGTGGGCGATGTGGCGGAGCCGGTCGGTGGGAACGCGCTCCACCCCAAGGGCGTCCACGATGTCCTGACCGTGCGCCCACGTCTCCATCAGTCGCGCGGTGGCCTTGGACGCCACGCTCATCGCCGGCCCGAACCAGGGCACCCGGGTGCCGGCCGGAGCCTCGCTCAGGGCCTCCCGCAACCCCGACGAGCACCGTCGCCACTCCACCAGCAGGTCGGCGGGGGTGAGCGCGGTCAGTGGAGCGGCCGCCGCGTCCACGAACCCCTCCGGGTCCGCCATGGCATCGGTCAGGAGCCGATCGAAACCCGCCTGGTCGGTCAGGGCGATGAGCGCGGCGCCGTCGAAGAACGCCAGGTGCGCCACCTGATCGATGATGGTCCAACCGGGGGCGGGTGTGGGCCTGGCCCATTCGGCGGAGTCGACCCCGGCCAGGAGGGTGGCCAGCTCCTCCTGTTCGGCGCGCAGGTCTTCGATGAGGGCTTGCGTGTCGACCACGGGAACTCCTCCAGGGGGCGGTCGGCCAACGGAGTTGACCAACGTGTCATGTTCTGCGCACCATAACAAAATGTGAAGTGGATCTCTCCGGGGAGAGGGTGCGAAACGAAGATGACCACGACCGAAGACCACGGGACCGACCGGTGGAACACGCCCGAGCGTGCCGCGCTGCGCGAGACGGTCCGCACCTTCGCGGCCAGGGAGATCCTGCCCCACGTGGAACGGTGGGAGGACGAGGGCGAACTCCCCCGTGACCTGCACCGGGCCGCCGCCCGGGTCGGGCTGCTGGGACTGGGCACACCAGGGTCGGTGGGCGGTGAGGGCGAGATGATCGACCAACTCGTGGTGTCGGAGGAGGCCGTCCTGGCCGGGGTGCCCACCGGGGTTCTGGCCTCCCTGTTCACCCACGGCATCGCACTGCCCGCCCTGATCGCCGACGGCCGTGAACACCTGGTGCGCGACTACGTCCGTCCCACCCTGGCGGGCGAACTCGTGTGCGCCCTCGCCATCACCGAACCGGACGCCGGATCCGACGTCGCGCACCTGCGCACCCGGGCGGTCCGCGACGGCGACGAGTGGGTGCTCGACGGGGCCAAGACCTTCATCACCTCCGGCTACCGCGCCGACTTCGTGACCGTGGCGGCCCGTACCTCCGACACCGGGCACGAGGGCATCTCCCTGTTCGTCGTGGACCGAGACACCCCCGGCTTCACCGCCACCCGCCGGCTCGACAAGATGGGCTGGCGTTCCTCCGACACCGCCGAACTCTCCCTGGTCGACGTGAGGGTGCCCGCCGATCACCTGGTGGGCCGTGTGGACCAGGGTTTCTACCAGATCATGGACCAGTTCGCGAGTGAACGGATCGCGATGTCCGTGCAGGCCTGCGCGGTGGCGCGACGTTGCGTGGACCTGTCCGTGGCGTGGGTGCGCGAACGCGAGGCCTTCGGTGGCCCGCTCGCCAAACGCCAGGTCCTGCGGCACCGCCTGGTGGAGATGCACCGCCGCACCGAGGTCGCCACCTCCTACGTGCGACGGATCGCCGAACGGCTCCAGGACGGGGAACCCCTCATCGCCGAGGTCGCGATGGCCAAGAACACCGCCACCGAAGCGATGGACCACGTGGTCGACAACGCCGTCCAGCTGCACGGCGGTATGGGGTTCATGCGCGGGACCGAGGTGGAACGCCACTACCGCGACGCGAGGGTCTTCAGCATCGGCGGCGGAACCTACGAGATCATGAACGAGGTCATCGCGAAGTTCCTCCCCTTGAGGTGACCGGACCGGCCCGGGGGAGTGGAGGGGACAGAGACGACCAGTGCGAACCAACGCCCGGACCGGGCGACCGCCCACCGAACGCGGTCGCCGTAAACGGGGTGCCCTCGTGCGGGCGGCCCGGGAGGTCTTCGAGGAACGGGGTTTCGAGGACACGCGGATCGCTCGGATCACCGGCCGCGCCGGGGTCGCCTACGGGAGCTTCTACACCTACTTCGACTCCAAGGAGGCCGTCTTCCACGAGGTGGCCAAGGGGGTGGCGGGGGAGATGTTCGACGCCGCGCGCTCGGCGGCGCCCATCGGCGCCGAACCGGTCGACCGGATCCGCCACTCCACCGAACGGTTCCTGGCGGCCTACCGGGAAAACGCGCGGATCATGCAGGTCATCGAGCAGATCTCGCCGCGGCACCCGGAGTTCCGCGCCCTCTTCCTGGAGATCCGCGGCCTGTTCGTCGAACGGATCGTCACGGGCACGCGACGACTCCAAGAGGAAGGGCTGGCCTCCACCGACATCGACGTGCCCACCACCGCGAGCATGCTCGGCGGCATGGTGGAGCACACCGCCCGCATGCTGTTCCTCTATGGCGAGGAACACGACGCCGACGTGGTGGTGGAGACCGCCACCCGACTGTGGGCGCGGGGGATCGGCCTCGACGGTGTTCCCTAGGGGCCTCCGCCGGCGCTTGGGCCCCGAACGAACAATCCCCCGTGGTTCCCCGAGCAGGGCCTCGATCGGTGAAGAACGTACAAGACCGGCGGACCCGCGCCGCGCGAGGATCCCATTATGGAGACCACAGACAAGCCCGTGCGCTTCGACACCAAGATCGCCGTCCTGCTCCGTGACGACCTGGCCGTCTGGCAGCGGCTCAACGTCACCGCGTTCCTGGTCGGCGGGCTCGGCACCCGGGTGCCCGAACTGGTCGGCCGGCACTACGAGGACGCCGACGGCAACGAATACCTGCCGATGTTCCGTCAACCGATCCTGGTGTTCGAGGCCGACAAGGAGACCATCACCAAGGCCCACGCCCGTGCGCTGAAACGGGAGGTGGAGCTTTCGGTGTTCACCTCGGACCTGTTCGCCACCGGCCACGACGACGACAACCGGGCCGCGGTGCGCGCGGTACCGGCGAACGACCTCGACCTGGTCGGCATGGCCGTGCACGGACCGAGGAACGGGGTGGACAAGGTCATCAAGGGCGCCCGGATGCACGGCTGAGCGCGTCGACCGACAGGCGCGCCCGGGCGTAGCGCCCCGGCTGCAGACCGAGCACCCGAGTGAAGTGCCGGTTCAGGTGGGCCTGGTCGTGGAACCCCGCGGTCACCGCGACGTCCTTGGGCGCCATCCCGTCGAGCAGCAGCCGCCGGGCCAGGTCCACCCGCCGACCCACCAGGTACCGGTGCGGAGGCATGCCGAATCGGCGCGCGAACACCCGTGCCAGGTGGGTGGGGTACGCGTGCAACGACTCCGAGGCCTCGGCCAGGGTCAGCCCCCGCACCGTGCGGTCGTCGAGCAGGTCGCGCAGGGCCTCGGCCAGACCGGGGTCCTCGGGGCGGGTCGCGGGGTCCACGGAACCGGACAGGTGCAGCCGCAACCGTTCGCGGACCAGGGCCAACCGGATCTCCGCCTCCAGCTCGTCCCCGATCCGCAGCAGCGCCCCGTGCAGGAGGTGGATGCGGTTCCGCAGCAGGGGGTCGTCGAACATGGGGTGGTCCACCGCGCGCCCCACGAGTTCGGGGGCGATCTGTTCGGGATCCAGGTACAGCACCCGTTTGCGCAGGCCCTGCTCGGTCACCGGGGTGCCGTTGTGCGGGACGTCCGGCGGCAACAGGGTGACCGTCCGGTCCAACGCCCCGTGCTCGTGTCGCCCCAGGTCGTAGCGGACGGTGCCGGAATCGATGATGAGCAGCGTCCAGGACCGGTGCGTGTGCATCGGGTAGGCGTGTCGGCGCATGTGGGTGTGGAACACCTCGGTGACACCCGTGACCCGCGGCCGCAGGACCACCGTGTCGGCGTGGCCGTCCATCAATTCTTCCTGAGGGGACCACCGGCTTTAGAGCTCATCTCATTTGGATTCTCGATAGCCTGGCCCGGTGTCGATGGTTGAGCGGTTGGTGCCGGACAAACTGTGGGAGCTGTTTCAACGGGTG